>NZ_JBFUAY010000025.1:0-76675 GCF_056406015.1 Rhizobium sp. P1_E1
GACGGGCATACCTCTTGGTACGTCCGAGCCGATCGCCTTTGATCCTGGCGGAAAGATGCCCGGCCCTTCGGGTTGGCTGAAACGGGCCGGCTGATCGACCGGCCGGCTTGGCCGTAGAGCTTGGYTACGACGCGCGCCGGCCGGTCGACCATCCGACTCCGTTTGAGCCAACAGAATGCTTCAAGCTGACCAGGAAAGGCTCTAGGAAAACCGGAGCCCGGCAATTCCGTCGCCGGGCTCTGGCACCTCCAGCTTTTTGCCGCTAGGAAAAGRACGGCAGCATTCAGGGAGGAACTGGCATGGGCGACAATCCGATTTATGAGATCCGCGACGAACGCTTCGGCGCAATGGTCATCGGCAGCGCCGGCCTCGAGGAGCTTTATTCCGGCTGCCGCTGGACGGAAGGCCCAGTCTGGTTTTCCGACCTGAACTGCCTTCTCTGGAGCGATATCCCGAATGAACGCATGATGCGCTGGACACCGGACGGTACGGTCTCCGTCTTCCGCTCGCCCTCCAACTACGTCAACGGCAATACCCGCGACCGGCAGGGCCGGCTGGTCTCCTGCGAACATGGCGGCCGCCGCGTCACCCGCACCGAGACGGACGGCACCATCACCGTTCTCGCCGACAGCTACAAAGGCAAACGGCTGAACTCGCCGAACGACGTCGTCGTACACTCCGACGGCGGGGTCTGGTTCACCGATCCGACTTACGGCATCCTGTCCGATTACGAGGGCCACAAGGCCGAGCCCGAGCAGCCCACACGCAACGTCTACCGGATCGATCCGACAAGCGGGGCGATCGACGCCGTCGTCGAGGATTTCATCCAGCCGAACGGCCTTGCCTTCTCGCCCGATGAGACGAAGCTTTATATTGCCGATTCCGGCTCCGCAAAACATGACGTGCCGCGCCATATCCGCGTTTTCGACGTCATCGACCGCAGGACGCTTGCCAACAGCCGCTATTTCTGCAGCCTCGATGTTGGCCATCCCGACGGATTCCGTTTCGATGTCGCCGGCAATCTCTGGACGAGTGCCTCCGACGGTGTGCACTGCTTTTCGCCCGACGGAACACTGCTCGGCAAGATCAGGGTGCCGCAGACGGTGTCCAACCTCACCTTCGGCGGCCCCAAGAAAAACCGGCTTTTCATCACCGCAACGCGTTCGGTCTATTCGATTTATATCAAGACGACCGGCGCGCAATATCCATAGATCAGGCCTTCGGTCTATCGGGGCGGCCGTGCAGCGGCTCGGCCCGATGCCAGTTTTCCAGGATGCGGCCATCAGTGTGTTTCTGCCGCGCCCAGCGGACGCCGTTCGAGATCACCTTATGCACGGTCTTGTCGTGATAGATCGGGTAGGTCTCGTGGCCGGGGCTGAAGAAGAAGATGCGCCCGCGCCCGCGCTGGAAGGTGCAGCCGCTGCGGAACACCTCGCCGCCGGAATACCAGGAGATGAAGACAAGCTCGTCCGGCTGCGGAATGTCGAAGGGCTCGCCGTACATTTCCGAGGCATTGACCTCGAAATAGGGCGGCAGCCCCTCGGCGATCGGATGTGACGGATTGACCACCCAGACGCGCTCCAGATCGCCATCCGGCGTCTCGCGCCAGGAGAGGTTGGCATTGGTGCCCATCAGCCGGCGGAAGAGCTTGGAGTGGTGGCCGGAATGCAGCACCAGCAGCCCCATGCCCTTCAGCACGCGCTGCTGCACACGGTCGATCAGCCCGTCGCTGACTTCCTCATGGGCCATATGCCCCCACCAGAGCAGCACGTCGGTATCGTTGAGCACGCTGTCCGGCAGGCCTTCATCAGGGTCATCCAGCGTGCCGCGGCGGATTTCGAAATCCGGATGGGCGATGCCGGCGGCGATCGCTCCGTCGATACGATCAGGATAGATCTCCTGAACCTCCTTGTGGAGTTGCTCGTGGCGTCCCTCGTTCCAGATGGTGACCTTGATTGTCATGGCATTCCTCGATGTCTAGGCTGTGATGTTTCAGGCGAAATTGTCAGGCGGTTGCCGGACGAATCACCCGGCCGGCGGAATCGAACAGATGGCAGGCGGCGGGATCGGCCGTCAGCGACACGCGGTCACCCGGCCGCACGGCGATATCGCCCTCAGCGCGCACCACGATCGGCTGCTCTTGCGAGCCTACGGTCATGTAGGTCTCGACGCCGAGGCGCTCGACGATGACGACTTCGGCTGTAAAGTGGTCCTGGCCATCGGCGGCGATCTTCAGATGCTCCGGCCGGATGCCGAGCTTGGCATCGCCCTGCGGCAGCGCGCCGTTGGCATCGGCGAGATCGAGCGAAAGCCCGATCGGGCTGTTGAGATGCACCTTGCCGGCCGCCGGCCGCGTTATAGTGACAGGAATGACGTTCATCTTCGGCGAGCCGATGAAGGTCGCGACGAATTCGTTGTCCGGCTCATGATAGAGCGACATCGGCGCACCCGCCTGCGCTACCACGCCCTTGTTCAGCACGACGATGCGGTCGGCCATCGTCATCGCTTCCACCTGGTCGTGAGTGACGTAGACGACCGTCGCCTTCAGTTCGCGGTGCAGGCGTTGCAGCTCGGCGCGCATCTGCACGCGCAGCGCCGAATCGAGGTTCGACAGCGGCTCGTCGAACAGGATCAGCGCCGGCTTCTTGATGATAGCGCGGCCGATCGCGACGCGCTGGCGCTGGCCGCCGGAAAGCGCGGCCGGGCGGCGGTCGAGATAGTCGGTGAGCTGCAGGATCTCGGCAACACCCTCCACTTGCCGGCGGATCTCTGCCTCCGGCACCTTCTTCAGGCTGAGCGAGAAGCCGATGTTTTCGGCAACGCTCATATGCGGATAGAGCGCATAGGACTGGAACACCATGGCGATGCCACGTTTGTCGGGCGGCACGTCGTTGATGCGCTTACCGTTGAGGATGAGGTCGCCATCGTCGATGCCTTCGAGGCCGGCGATCATGCGCAGCAGCGTCGACTTGCCGCAGCCGGACGGACCGACGAACACCGCGAATTCGCCGTCTTCCACGGTGATGTCGACGCCCTTGATGACYTCGAGCGCGCCGTAGAACTTGCGAACGTTTCTGAGATTGATCATCTGTTTCTCTTTCTTGATCTCAGCCCTTCACGCCGCCCGAAAATGTCTGGACGAGGAAGCGCCGCGCAAAACCGAAGGCGACGACGGCAGGCAGCAGGTAGATGAATGCCAGCGCCGTCAGCAGGCCGTAATCGATCTCGTTGATGCGCAGAAAGGCGCGAAAGAGACCGAGCGGCAGCGTCTGCAACTCCGGCGACGACAGGAGGATCAGCGGCAGCAGGAAATCACCCCAGGCCGACATGAAGGCGAAAAGCCCGGCCGCAGCCAGCCCCGGCAGCGCAAGCGGGATCAACACCCGGCGGATGCGCTGTAACAGTGTTGCCCCGTCCATCAGCGCCGCCTCCTCGTAGTCCCTCGGCAGCCCGTCGAAGAAGGTCTTCATGATCCAGAGCGCCAGCGGCAACTGCATCGTCGCAAGCACCAGGATCAGCCCGAGATAACCGTCGATGAAACCGGTCCAGCGCATGATATCGCGGGCATAGCTGCCGAAGATCGGCCTGAGCACCGCCGCTTCCGCGTTGTTCAGCGTCAGCAGGAACTTGTAGAGCGGCACGACGAGCGCCGTCGGCGGCAGTACCCGGATGAGCAGGATCGCGTAGAGGAACGGCAGCTTCCACCAGGCCCGGGTGCGCGATAGCGCATAGCCGCCAAGTCCGGAAAGCACCATGACGAGCAGCGTCGCGCCGCCGACCACGAACAGCGAGTTGAACAGCCACTTCGCCCCGTCCTCCTTGGTGAAGACCCTGATATAGTTGGCGAAGGTCCATTGCTCCGGCCAATGCAGGAAGAGCTGCGCGTTGCCGTCGAGCGAGGCGAGCAGCACCCAGAAAAAGGGTATCGCGCAGAAGATCGAGATCAGCGACAGGATCGCATAGGCGATGACATCGGATCGACCCTTGTCTGCAGTTTCGCTCGGGGAAACGACGGCCATGTCAGACCTCCACCTTCATGGCCCGGACATAGGCGATGCCTAATATCAGCGAGATGACGAGCGCGACGACGGCGACCGCAGCACCGTAGCCCAGCTGGAACGCCGTGAAGGACTGGTTGTAGATATAGATGCTGACCACCTCGGTCGCCCCGCCCGGCCCGCCGCGCGTCAGCGCATAGACGAGGCCGAAGACGGCAATGGTGGAGACGGCCGAGATCAGCATGTAGAGCAGGATCGTCGGCATCATCAGCGGCAGGGTGATGCGGCGGAACATCTGCGAGGGTGTGGCGCCGTCCATGCGGGCGGCCTCATAGATCTCCGTCGGAATGGTACTGAGGCCGGCCGTTAACAGGATCATCGCCGTGGCGATACCACGCCAGGTATTGACGACGATGATCATCGACAGCGGGAAGACCTGCAGCCAGTCGGCCGGCGTGATGCCGACGAAGCTGATGATGCGGCTGAGTGTGGCATTGTCGCCGCCCGCCAGCATCGAGATCCACATGAAACCGGCGACGACTTCGGGGGCTGCGTTCGGCAACAGGATGATCGACGAAAACACCCGCCGAAAGCGGATCGGGCGGCGCAGCGCAATCGCCGAGATCAGCCCGAGCACGAACTGGCCGATCACCGCCGAACCGATGACGAAGACGAAGGTGACGAACAGCGAATTCCAGAACTTCGCGTCGTTGAAGAGCCGCGTATAGTTCCTGAAGCCGACGAAGCGGGGCCGAAGGGCCGCGGCCCCGGTCAGCGCCTCGTTGGTGAAGCTCAGATAGATCGAATAGAGGGCCGGATAGATGACGAAGGCCAGAAGCAGCACCAGCGAGGGCAGCAGGATCAGCAACCATTGCCGCTCGGCACGCTTTTCATGAGAGTTTCTGGCCATGGAAGCTCACAACCTTATCGAATGAAGCCGGCGATCGAATGAAAGCGGGAAGACGCGGCGATGGCGCCGCGTCCCCGTCCTGGCGGAAGAGAGGGTGCCGGAGCTTACTTGACCATGTCGTCGCCGAGCGTTTCCTTGACGTAGTCGACAAGGATCTTCTGGGCGCCGGCGGCATCGGTCTCCTTGCGCAGCAGCGCTTCGGTGGCCCGCGCCACGCCTTCCGAAACCGTGCCGAAACCGGAGGCCTGTTTCAGGAACACGCCGTTTCCGGCCGCCGCATGGATCGGAACCAGTTCCGTCAGCTTCTGGAACTCGGCATTGTCAGCCGCATCCTTGCTGGCCGGGATGTTGCCGATGCGGGCGGCGTAGGAAACCTGCGTCTCGATCGAGCCGATCTCCATCAGCGCCTTGATCGCCAGCTCGGTATTGGCCGACTTGGAATTGACGGCCCACGGCGCGGCGAGATTGGCAAGTACGTACTGGCCGCTGCTCTGGCCGGGAACGGTCCAGGTGCCGACCACCTTCGTCACGTCAGGGATCGGATTCTTGCTTTCGCGACCCCAGTCGAAAATATAGCACCAGGAGCCGCAGGTGGTGGCGACGAGCTTGCCGGCCGGGAACATCTGGTACTTCGGCACGACCCAGGGCTCAGGCCCGAGCAGCGGCTGCGTCGGCATCAGATCCTTGTCGATCAGTTCCTTGTAAACGTTGAAGACAYCCTTGATGCCTTCGCCATTCAGATCGAGCTTGCCGTCGGCATCGACGAGCTGCGGCGTCTTGGAACCGACGAGCAGATGCTGGAAGCCTTCGTCGAAGGCGCCGCTTCCCCACGAGACGCCGGCCGGGAAGAGCAGGCCGTAGGCGCCGGTCTTCTGCTTGATTTCGGCCGCGCGGTCGAGAAGCTCCCGCCAGGTCTTCGGCTGTTCGGTCGAGATGCCGGCCTTTTCGAGAACGTCCTTGCGATAATAGATTTCCTGGATGCCGAGCATGAACGGCATCACATAGGTTTCGCCATCCGGGCTGACGGCAAGCTCCTTGGCGACGTCATAGAGCTTGGCGTAGCCATCCCAAGCCTTGAACTCCTTGGTAACAGGCGCGAGGTAGCCGGCTTCCACCATGTCGGCGACCGCAGCCGTGGTCGGGATGGAAAAGAGGTCGGGCGCGTTGCCGGCGCCGAGCTCCGTCAGAAGTTTGGTCAGGTAGTCCTTGTCGGGCGCCGGATATTCGATGACCTCGACGGTGACGCCATATTTCTTTTCGATCCGCTCGACCGTCGACTTCATCGCGTCGATGCCGGCCTGACCGTGATTTGCAATGCGGATTGTTTCAGCCTGCGCCAGCGTCGAAACCGCGCTCAGCAGAACGGCGCATAGGCCGCCAAGAACCATCTTCTTCAATTGAAGTCCTCCCTTTTTTAGAGACACGGCGCCCTCCAGCACCGGTTGCGAAAATGTACACGCATTCCCAACACTGACAAGATGGTTTTTGAAAAGATTCGAACGCGAGTTTTAATATACTGATATTGCTTATCTATATAGATATTGCCATCGCTATACCGTTTGTGTAATCGTGTGCACAGTGCATTCAGGGAGGAATTTTCATGACTAGGAAATTGCGCCTCGGTGTCATTGGCGCTGGCTTGAAGGCGGCGGAATATGCCGAGAGCTGGGTCAAGATGCCGGAGGTCGAATTTGCTGCACTCGCCGACACCACGGCGGCTTCACGCCAGCGCCTGATCGACGTCTGCCTCGCCGCCGGCGCACCACAACCGAAGAGCTTCGAGGATTATCGCCGGATGCTCGCGGAATGCCGGGGCGAACTCGACATCGTCTACGTCTCTACCCCGCATGCCTTCCATGCCGAGCAGGCAGCCGCCGTTGCCGAGGCCGGCCTCGACCTCTTCCTGGAAAAACCGATGGTGACGACGGTCGCCGAGGCCGAGAGGCTGATCGCCGCGCAGAAAAAGAGCGGCGTCACCATCGTCACCGCCTTCCAGGGCGGCCTCTCGCCGCTGGTGCTCGACACGCGCCGGCGGGCTCTCGCCGGCGGATTCGGCGAGTTGATCGCCATATCCGGCATGATTTGGGAAAGCTGGTCGTCCAACTATGACGGCCATTGGAAGCAGCAGCCTGATATCTCCGGCGGCGGCTTCATGTTCGATACCGGCGCCCATATGATGAACACCGTCTGCCTGCTCGCCAATTCGGATTTCGACAGTGTGTCGGCCTACATGAACAACCACGGCAGACGGGTCGATATCGCCACCGCCGTCTCCGCCCGGCTGAAAAGCGGCGCGCTGGCGACATTGACGGCCGCCGGCGAAGGCCCTCCGGGCTGCGCCTCCTACATCACCTTCTTCTATTCAAAGGCGATCGTGCGCATCGACGCCTGGGGCGGCTGGCGCGAGATCAGTGTCGGGCGCACCGCCGAGCCGCGCGAGGAGGCCGAGATTCTCGGCAACCCGATGAAGAATTTCCTCGCCATTCGCGAGGGAAAGATGGAAAACTCCGGCTCCGTTGAAATGGGCCTCAGATTCGCTAGGCTATGGGATGCAATCAAGGAATCGGCAGCGGCCGACGGCGCTTCCGTCAGGATCGTCGCCCAATAGGCGCCGAAGATGAGCGGTATGAGCAGACGGCGGATCACATCGAAGGAACTGGCGAAACTCGCCGGCGTCTCCTCCGCCACCATTTCCCGCGCCTTCTCGCCGGATTCACGCATCGGCAGCGCGACGCGCGACCGCATCCTCGCCGTCGCCCGTGAACATGGCTACCAGCCGAACGCTATCGCCCGCTCGCTGAACAACCAGCGCTCGCGCCTCGTCGCCCTGGTCGTCAATGCGATCGGCAACCCTTGCGAGGCCGAGGAGCAGCAGCTTCTCGTCCACCGCCTGCAGGCCAGACAATTGCTGCCGATCATCCTCTGCTGCGCCGATCATTCCGACCGGCTGCAGTTGATGCGCCTTGCCTCCACCTATCAGGTCGATCACGTCGTCGTCTTCTCCGACATGGTATCGATGCAGGATGCCGTCGATATCTTCCACACGACGAAGCCGATCATCGTCTCCTTCGAGCCGCTCGACAACGAAAACGTCTCCAGCATCCGCATCGACGGCTCTGAGGCCGCCGACGAGATCATCGACAAGATCGTCCGCGACGGTAAGAAGCGTTTCGCCTACCTCTCCGGCACCAATTCCAGCTGGATCGACAAGCTCAGGCGCAAATGGTTCGCTGATGCGCTGACCAAGCGCGGCCTCGCCTTCGAGACGCAGGCCTTCGGCGATTATTCCTATGATTCCGGCTTCAAAGAAGCCGTGCTCCTGCTGCACCGGGACAAGGTCGACGCCATCATCTGTGGCAATGATGTCATGGCGATCGGCGCACGCGATGCGGCCCGCCGGGTGCTCGGCAAGAACACCCCTGATGATATCGCCATCGTCGGCCAGGATGGCATTGCCATGGCCGCCTGGGATTGCAATGACCTCACCACGCTGAGCCTCGACCACGTCGCCTTCATCGATGCCGTCGTCGAATTGATCGAACGCCATGACGCTGAGATCGAAGGCCCGCACAGCATCACGCTCACCTGCACCGCCCGCTGGGGCTCGACCGCCTGATGCATGTCGCCTGGAAGTGTACAGCGGTTCCGGGATGACGACATGCATGAAAAAAGCTAAAGCCCGTCGCATGAATCAAGTTCGCTGTGACGTGCTTAAGCGGCTCGCCCATCCATTGCATCGAGGAGGAATACCGATGACCCGATTTTCACGCGCCGAGAGGCGCCGCAATGTCCCTGATGCCGCAATCTGGAGAGCCTGAAATGCGTTCCGTCGTTTCCTTCAATGAAGGCTGGAGTTTCCACGAGGGCTTCGGCCAGCGCCTGCTCGAAACTTTCGATGCCGCCAAGTCGGTCAGCCTGCCGCATACCGCCGTCGAACTGCCCTTCAGCTATTTCGACGAGACCAGCTATCAGCGCGCCTTCACCTATCAGAAGGTGCTGCGCTGGCTGCCGGAATTCGAGGGCCGCGAAGTCTCGCTCGTCTTCGACGCCGCCATGGCCGACAGCGTCGTCTATCTGAACGGCGAGGAAATCATTGCCCATAAGGACGGCTACACCCCCTTCGAGGCCCGCCTCACCGGCAAGCTCGCCAAGGGCGAGAACCTCGTCACCGTCAAGATCGACGGCAGCGAAAATCCTGACATTCCGCCTTTCGGCGGCCGCATCGATTATCTGACCTATGCCGGCATCTACCGCGATGTCTGGCTGAAGGTCACCGACCCGGTCTCGATCCGCAATCTCAAGATCGAAACCACAGACGTTCTCGACCCGGAGAAATCGGCGACCATACGCGTCGACATCGCCAATCCCGAGGGCCGCAGCTTCTCGGCGACGGTCACCGCCACGCTGAAACAGGCCGACGGCACGGTGGTCGCCACTGCCGCAACCGAAACGATCGGCGACAGCACCAGGCTTTCCTTCGGCGGCCTCACCGGCATCGCCCTCTGGGACATCACCGATCCCACGCTCTATGACGTCACCGTCGAGCTCAGGACCGAACATGGCTCCGACCGTCTCTCCACACGGTTCGGCTTCCGCACCGCCGAATTCACGCCGGAAGGTTTCCTCCTCAACGGCAAGCCACTGAAGCTGCGCGGCCTCAACCGCCACCAGGCCTTCCCCTATGTCGGTTATGCCGCCGGCCGTTCCGCCCAGGAGCGCGACGCCGACATCATGAAGACGGTGCTGAAGTGCAATATCGTCCGCACCTCGCATTATCCGCAGTCGAAATGGTTCCTCGACCGATGCGACACGATCGGTCTGCTGGTTTTCGAGGAGATCCCCGGCTGGCAGCATATCGGCGATGCCGACTGGCAGCAGGAATCGATCGAAAACGTCCGCCGCATGATTGAGCGCGACTGGAACCACCCCTCGATCATCATCTGGGGCGTGCGCATCAACGAATCGCAGGATAGTCACGATTTCTACGCCGAGACCAATCGCCTCGCCCGTGAACTCGACAGCACCCGCCAGACCGGCGGCGTGCGTTATCTCACCGAGAGCGAGCTGCTCGAAGACGTCTATACGATGAACGACTTCATCCTCGGCAATGAAGAGCTGCCGGGCGCCAACCGCCCGCGCACCGCGCTGCGCGCCCAGCAGGAAAATACCGGACTGTCCCACAAGGTGCCGTACCTCATCACCGAGTTCAACGGCCACATGCACCCGACGAAGATTTACGACCAAGAGCAGCGCCAGGCCGAGCATGTGCGCAGGCACCTGGAAGTGCTGAATGCCGCCTATGGCGATCCTGATATCTCCGGCGCTATCGGCTGGTGCATGTTCGATTACAACACCCACAAGGATTTCGGCTCCGGCGACCGCATCTGCTATCACGGCGTCATGGACATGTTCCGCGAGCCGAAATTCGCGGCCTATGCCTATATCAGCCAGTGCGACCCTTCCGAGGAGATCGTCATGAAGCCGGCGACCTTCTGGGCGCGCGGCGAACGCAATATCGGCGGCGTGCTGCCGCTGATCATCCTGACCAACTGCGACGAGGTGGAGCTGCGATATGGCGCGCTCAGCAAGCGCATCGGTCCTGATCGCGAGAATTATCCGCATCTGCCGCATCCGCCCGTCGTGCTCGACCATCGTCATTTCACTGCCGACGAACTCGGCACCTGGGGTCTCGAATGGATCGACGGCACCTTCACCGGCTATATCGGCGGCGAGCCGGTGGCCAGCCTGACGCTGGCGGCCGATCCATTGCCGACGACCCTGGAGGTCGTTGCCGATAGCAGCACGCTGAAAGCCCGTGAACGCGATAGCACGCGCGTCATCATCCGCGCCCTCGACCAGCGCGGCCAGCGCCTGCCCTTCATGAACGACAGCATTTCGCTGAAGGTGCACGGCCCGGCAAGGATCGTCGGTCCGACCAACGTGCCGCTCCAGGGCGGCACCGCCGGCTTCTGGCTAGAGGCGACGGGGTTCACTGGCGAGATCACCGTCGAAGCGGTTTCGACGCGTTTCGCGCCGGTGTCGCTCAGCGTGACAGCTGCCTAGCGCATAATCCCGAAAATCGAAATCGATTTTTGGAAAGGATTATGCGCAAACTCAAAGTGTTAGAGCGTCCCTAGCGCGCCTTATAGACGCGCGGCGCTCTAATGACTGTTACGAAATCCTGAGCTGGCTCTCGGGATCGAAGAAGACGGCCTTGTCGAGATTGAATGCGAGGCGGGTGTTTTGTCCTGGAGCGATGCCGGTATCGGCGCGCAGGCGGGCGACGACGGATTTGCCGCCGAGCTTGGTGACGGCGAAGGTGTCGGAGCCGGCCGGTTCGACCACCTCGATCAGGCAGTCGCCCTCGGTCAGCGAGCGCGCCTTGCGGTCGGCGCCATCGGGATCGGTCAAGGCCTCCGGCCGGATGCCGAAGATCACCTGTTTGCCGGTATAGGCGGTCAGGCCATTGTTRCCTGCGATGACSGGGAGCCTCAGCGGGGCGGCATTCGGCCGSTCCAGCGAGACYTCGAGCCCGCCGGCGCCGTTCTCGACGGTGGCGGTGAGCAGGTTCATTGCCGGCGATCCCATGAAGTCGGCGACGAAGATGTTGGAGGGGCTGTTATAGATCTCGGCCGGCGTGCCGAACTGCTGCAGCACGCCATCCTTCAGCACGGCGATCTTGGTCGCCAGCGTCATCGCCTCGATCTGGTCGTGGGTGACATAGACGAAGGTGGTGCCCATGCGCTGATGCAGCCGCTTGATCTCGGTGCGCATGTCGACGCGCAGCTTGGCATCGAGATTGGAGAGCGGCTCGTCGAACAGGAAGACCTGTGGATTGCGCACCAGCGCTCTCCCCATGGCGACACGCTGGCGCTGGCCGCCGGAGAGCTGGCTCGGCTTGCGGTCGAGCAGATGACCGATCTGCAGCATGTCGGAGACTTGCCCGATCGCCTTGACACGCTCCTCCTTCGGCACGCCGCGGATCTCCATGCCGAAGGCGATRTTGCCSGCCACCGTCATGTTCGGATAGAGCGCATAGGACTGGAACACCATGGCGATGTCGCGCTTGGAGGGATGCAGGCCGCTGATGTCGCGCCCGTCGATCTTGATATCGCCGGAGGTGATCGTCTCCAGCCCGGCAATGGTGTTGAGCAGCGTCGACTTGCCGCAGCCGGACGGGCCGACCAGCACGAGAAAGCCGCCCTTTTCGAGTTCGAGGTCGATCCCCTTGAGAATGTCGACGGCACCGAAGCGTTTTCTGAGACCGGAGATTTCGAGGAAGGCCATGGATTACCCTTTGACAGCGCCCGCCATCAGACCGCGCACGAAGTAGCGGCCGGCGAGGATATAGACGATGAGCGTCGGCACGGCTGCGATCATCGCAGCCGCCATGTTGACATTGTATTCGACCACCCCGGTCGAGGTGTTGACGACATTGTTCAGCGCCACCGTCATCGGCATGGATTCACCGGTGCCGGCATAGGCAGACGCAAACAGGAAGTCGTTCCAGATATTGGTGAACTGGTAGATCACGGTGACGACGATGATCGGCAGCGAGTTCGGCAGCATGATGCGGCGGAAGATCTGGAAGAAGCTGGCGCCATCGACCTGGGCGGCCCGGACCAGCTCGGTCGGAAAGGCCTCGTAGAAATTGCGGAAGAACAGCGTCGTGAAGCCGAGGCCATAGACGACATGCACGAAGACCAGATTGACCGTCGGATTGCCGAAGCCGAAGCTCAAACCCGTGGCATTCTGCAGCGTCATGCCGAAGCGGCCGAGGCTGCCGAGGATCGTTGCCATCGGCAACAGCACCGACTGGAACGGGATGAAGCAGGCAAACAGCATCAGCCCGAACACCAGTGTGTGGCCGGGGAAGCGCCATTTGGTCAGGACATAGCCGTTCAGCGCCCCCATGATGGTGGAGATCGCGACAGCCGGCACGACCATCTTGATCGAGTTCCAGAAGTAGCCCTTGATGCCGGCGCAGGTCAGGCCGACGCAGGTCTCGCCCCAGGCCTTGACCCAGGGGTCGAAGGTCGGCGATTGCGGCAGCGCCAGCATGTTGCCGTTCTGGATCTCGTCCATGGTCTTGAACGAGGTGGTCAGCATGACGAAGAGCGGCATCAGATAGAGGACGGCAAAGATCAGCAGCAGGCCGTAGATGACAGTGCGGCCGATCCAGCGGGTGTTGTTGCTGTTCTTGCTGTCGTTCCTGTGATCGCTGCCATGCGGCAGCGGTGCGGTCGAGGTTGCTATCGGAGAGGTCACGCTGCTCATCGCGCCTTCTCCTTCAGTTCGGAATAGAGATAGGGAACGATGATTGCCGAGATGGTCATCAGCATGATGATGGCGCTGGCCGAACCGACGGCCATCTCGTTGCGCTTGAAGGTGTATTCATACATGAAGTTCGACGGCAGCCAGGCCGAGCCGCCGGGGCCGCCCGAAGTCAGCGCCACCACCAGGTCGTAGGACTTGATCGCCATATGGGCGAGCACGATGAAGGCGGACAGGAAGATCGGCCGCAGCAGCGGAATGACGATGCGCCGATAGAGCTGGAAGGCGGAAGCGCCATCGATCTGCGCTGCCTTCATGATCTCGCCGTCGATGCCGCGCAGACCCGCCAGGAACATCGCCATGACGAAGCCCGACGCCTGCCAGACGCCGGCGATGACGACGGTGTAGATGACGAAGTCCTTGTTCTTGATCCAGTCGAAGTGGAAGCTCGTCCAGCCAAAATGGTGCAGCGTCTGTTCCAGCCCGAGGCCGGGATCGAGGAACCATTTCCAGGCAACACCGGTGACGATGAAGGAGAGCGCCATCGGATAGAGGAAGATCGGCCGGAGCAGACCCTCGCCGCGGATCTTCTGGTCGAGCAGGATGGCGAGGAACAGGCCGAGCGCCAGGCAGATGCCGATATAGAGGAAGCCGAAGATCGCCATGTTGGTGATCGAGGTGTACCAGGAGGACGGCGGATCGCTCTCGAAGGTCCAGCGCCACAGCCGCTGATAGGCGCGTGCGCCGGTCAGCGCATAGGAGGGGAAGGTCTTGGAATTGGTGAACGACAGATAGGCCGTCCAGACGATGAAGCCGTAGACGAAGATGATGGTGATGACGAAGCTCGGCGCCAGCACGATCTTCGGCAGCGCATCCTGCAGCCGGCCTCTCAACGAGATCGCCGTCGATTGCCTCGGCGTCAGAACCGGATCGGTGGTCGCAACGGTGCTCATGGAATGTCATCTCCTTCCCGCAATCGGCCCCGCATGATCATCCCTGCATGATCGGCGCGGAGCCTGAAGCTTCCCCGCGAGCAGGCGGGGAAGCATTTTTAGTCGACAGTGGCCTCAGCGGGCGTCGTCGATCGCCTGGACGAGCTGCTTGACGGCTTCGTCGGAGGTCTTGATCTGGCCGTGGACGAACTTCGAGACGACATCCTTATAGGCATTGGCGATGGCCGGAGGAGCGCCGTACCCTTGCGCCAGCGAGCCGAACAGCGTGCCGCCTTCGTTGGCTGCCTTCAGGTCGGCGATGCCCTTCTTGCCGCAAGCGTCGAAGTCGGTGTCGGGAACGTCGGTACGGGCCGGCACCGAACCCTTGACGACGTTGAAGGCCGACTGGAAGCTCTTCGACAGCGTTGCCGTTGCCAGCGCCACCTGGGCAGCCTTGCGGTCGTCGGGGACGTTGAACATGCCGAACATGTCGGAGTTGTAGACCACGCTGCCGTCGGTGCCGGGGAAGCGGTAGCAGAGGAAGTCGGTATCCGGCGTCTTCTTGGCGGCGACGAATTCGCCCTTGGCCCAGTCGCCCATCACCTGCACCAGCGCATCACCCTTGATGACCATGGCGGTCGCCAGGTTCCAGTCGCGGCCCGAGAAGTTCGGGTCGACATATTTGATGATCGTCGCCAGATTGTCGAAGGACTTCTTCATCGTGTCGGACTTCAGCGATTCCTCGTCGAGATCGTTGAAGGCCTTCTTGTAGAATTCCGGCCCACCGGTCGACAGCACGATGGAATCGAACATCGTCGCTTCCTGCCAGTTCTGGCCGCCAAGAGCGAGCGGAATGACACCGGCGGCCTTGGCCTTGTCGAGCAGTGCAATCAGCTCGTCGAAGGTCTTCGGCTGGGTGCCGCCGATCTTGTCCATCACAGCCTTGTTGATCCACAGCCAGTTGACCGAGTGGACGTTGACCGGGGCTGCAACCCACTTGCCGTCATAGACCGAGAACTTCTGCAGCGCTGCCGGAACCGACTTGTCCCAGCCTTCCTTCTTCGCCGTCTCCGTCAGATCGCCCATGACGCCGGCCTGGGCATAATCGAGCACGGTATAACCGAGCATCTGCGAGGCTGTCGGATAGGTGCCGGCCGCGACCATTGCCTTCAGCGCCGTCATCGCCGCATCGCCGCCACCGCCGGCAACCGGCACGTCCTTCCAGGCAAAACCTTCCTTCGAAAGATCCTGCTTCAATACGTTCAGCGCCGCTGCCTCGCCGCCAGACGTCCACCAGTGCAGCATCTGCACTTCCTTCACGTCGGCGGCATGGGCAGCACTGAGGCCAGCCATCATCACGACAGCAATAGCTGCCGAGCTCAAAAACTTGCGCATGAATTTCCTCCCATTTGCAAATCGGCGGCGGGACCCTCCCTGCCGCCCGATGCTTCCCGCCATTGCAGCGGTCAGCATACGGCCGCACTCCTCCGCGCGGTTGACAATTTAAAACGTTATAAGCCTCCTGTCGTCAAGCCCTTTCTCGACTCTCGAGAAAAATATGGCTATTTCCGTAAGTTACTGAATATAATTAATATTTAATCCGTGGCTAACAGAAAGTTAAAAATTAAAACGTTTTCATTCGTCGATTGCACGCCGGATTCATCGTGTTATGGTATCGGCAATTCCAGCATGGAAAGCCAAGGGTGACCGAACCGTCCCGACCGCAGCGCGGCGAAAATCTCGATATCACGCATAAGCGCGGCAAGCCGACCTTGCGAACGATCGCCACGATCGCCGGCCTTGCCGTGACGACGGTGTCACGGGCGCTTTCCGATGCGCCGCAGATTTCGCTCGAGACCCGTCAACGCGTGCACCGCATCGCCCGCGAGATCGGCTATCTCCCTGACCGGGCCGCGCAGCGCCTGAAGACCGGCCGCACCAATGTCATCGCTATCCTGCTCGATTCGCACGAGGAAGTGGTCGGCTTCAGCACCTCGATCATGTACGGCATCGCCAAGGCGCTGAAAGAGACCTCCTACCATCTTGTCGTCGCCCCGAACTTCCTGTCGACGACCGATATCGAGGCCGCCGAATATATCATCCGCAATCACCTCGCCGACGGGCTGATCTTCACGCGCACCGAACCGCTCGATGCCCGCGTCCGCCTGCTGCTCGAGACCGGCTTTCCCTTCATCTGTCATGGCCGCACCGAATATTCGACGCCTCACCCCTATGTCGACTACGACAATTTCACCTTTGCCTATGAGGCGACGCGCCGGTTGATCACCAAGGGCCGCAAAAAGGTGGCGGTGATCCTGCCGCCGAAACGGCTTACCTTCTGCCAGCATATCCTGCATGGCTTCATGACGGCGGTGCGGGAGGCGGGCATCGCCTATGAGATCCCCGAGGCAGTCGATCTCGATACGCCAGCAGGCGTGCTGCGCGACTTCATCAGCAGCCGCGCTGATGCTCCGGATGCTCCGGATGGTTTCATTTGCCCCGGCGAAGTTTCGGCGCTTGCCGTCATCAGCGGCATGAGCGATGCCGGCCGCATACTGGCCGCCGATTATGATATCGTCGCCAAGGAGACGTCCCGCCTTCTCAGCCAGTTGCAGCCGAAGGTCGACACGATCCACGAGGATCTGACGGCGGCCGGCGAGGATCTGGGACGCATGCTGCTGCAGCGCATCAACAATCCGGACGCCCAGGATCTGCAGCTTCTTCTGCCGCCGCAGATCAACTTTCCGATCGGTTAGGCTACCCGGCTGCGAGGAGCGTTGGGATCAGACCCAAAAGCCATGAAAACCCCAGTGAAATCAACGACATCTCATTCCGCAATGACGCTCACGCTTCAAAACTGTTTCCATGACGCGTGATTTGTCCTAGAAGCACCGCGTAATCCGGTCGCAGCCCACCCGGTCAAAACAAGGGATCCAAAATATGAAAACCATCGTCGTCTGCTCAGGCGGACTGGACTCCGTTTCGCTTGCCCACAAGGTCGCGACGGAAAAGCAACTTATCGGCCTGGTCTCATTCGACTACGGCCAACGGCATCGCAAGGAACTCGACTTCGCCGCCAGCTGTGCCTCACGGCTCTCCGTTCCCCATCATATTATCGACATCGCCAGCATCGGCGGTCATCTCAGCGGATCGGCCCTGACGGACAATGTCGAGGTTCCCGATGGCCACTACGCCGAGGAGACCATGAAAGCCACCGTCGTGCCGAACCGCAATGCCATCATGCTGGCAATTGCGTTCGGTCTGGCTGCGGCGCAAAAGGCAGATGCCGTTGCCGTCGCCGTGCATGGCGGCGACCACTTCATCTACCCGGACTGCCGACCGGGCTTCATCGATGCTTTCCAGCGCATGCAGAATGAAGCGCTGGAAGGTTATGCCAGCGTGAAACTGCTTGCCCCCTATGTCGATGTTTCCAAAGCGGCGATCGTTGTTGACGGCGCGAAACACGGCACGCCGTTTTCGGAGACCTGGTCCTGCTACAAAGGCGGCGAGCTTCACTGTGGACGCTGCGGAACCTGCGTGGAACGCCGTGAAGCTTTCCATCTTGCCGGTGTTCCCGATCCCACGGAGTACGAAGACCGCGATTTCTGGAGAGCGGCCGTGTCGCGATACTCGGCCACGGAGGTGCGTTGATGTACCGCATCACCAAGGAGTTTCATCTCTCCGCCTCCCATCAATTGGATCACCTGCCTGCCGACCATCAATGCGCTCGGCTTCACGGTCACAACTACATCGTCATCGTCGAACTAGCTGCGGAAAGCCTGAATGATGATGGCTTCGTTCGTGATTATCACGACCTCTCGCCACTCAAGCGCTATATCGACGAAACATTCGATCATCGTCACCTGAACGACGTCTTCGGCCATTCGAAAGTCACCTCGGAATTTCTGGCAAGGCACTTTTACGACTGGTGCAAGCAGCGCTTTCCAGAGACCTCATCCGTTCGCGTCAGCGAGACCCCCAAAACCTGGGCGGAGTACAGGCCGTGAGCGTGGGGAGCATTCGCGTCAGCGAAATCTTTGGCCCGACCATACAGGGTGAAGGTGCCTTGATCGGGCTGCCGACGGTGTTCGTGAGGACAGGCGGCTGTGACTTCAGGTGTTCCTGGTGCGACAGTCTTCACGCGGTCGACAGCGCGTTCCGGGATCAATGGATTCCCATGTCCACTGAGGCGGTCTGGCATAAGGTTACGGAACTCTCGGGGGGCAAGCCACTGACGGTTTCTCTCTCCGGAGGCAATCCGGCGATACAGCCCTTAAGGCCATTGATCGAACTCGGCCATTCCCAAGGATACCGCTTTGCACTGGAAACACAGGGAAGTGTGGCCCAGGCTTGGTTTCGCGATCTCGATATCCTGGTCATCAGCCCCAAACCGCCATCAAGCGGAATGCTGACGGACTGGGACCAGGTGGATCACTGCCTTCAACTGGCCGCCGGTGGACCGGAGGTCGCATTGAAGATTGTCGTCTTCGACGATGCCGACTACGAATTCGCCCAGCGCGCGGGTCGGCGCTATCCCCAAATTCCCTTGTTCCTTCAGCCCGGCAATCATACGCCGCCGCCGCCCGATGACGATGACGCGCGCATTGATATCGACGGCGTGATGGATCGGATGCACTGGCTTGTCGAAAGGGTGACGGCCGACCAATGGTTTGCGGTACGCGTACTACCCCAATTGCACGTGCTGCTCTGGGGTAACAAGCGAGGAGTATAAGTTTCTAGCGCTCCGGAAAGGCGAAGACATCGACCGGCTCGCCGAGCCCGCGCAGCGGGAAGGTGCCGAGGCTGTCCATGTCTTTCGCGCAGTCCGCCATTTCGACAAAGGCCCGCGACAAGAGTACCGGACGCTTGACCT
Organism: Rhizobium sp. P1_E1; assembly: GCF_056406015.1. Taxonomy (NCBI): domain Bacteria; kingdom Pseudomonadati; phylum Pseudomonadota; class Alphaproteobacteria; order Hyphomicrobiales; family Rhizobiaceae; genus Rhizobium; species Rhizobium sp. P1_E1. Next base: position 18,988 of record NZ_JBFUAY010000025.1, read on the forward strand.
CCTTGGTCAGGGTTTCCAGCCGTGAGGCGACATTGACCGCCGGGCCGATGACGGTGAAATCGAGCCGCCGGCGCGAGCCGATATTGCCGTACATGACGTCGCCGACATGCACGCCGACGCCGTAGCGCAGCGGTTCGCGTCCGTTGCCCGCATACTGCTGGTTCAATTGCGCCATCAACGCCTGCCCTTCGCGGATCGCCTGCAGCAGATCGTGACAGGCCGTGTCCTTGCTCAGCGGGAAGATCGCCAGCAATCCGTCGCCCATGAACTTCAGGATTTCTCCGCCATACCGTTCGATCGGGTCGGACATGGCGTCGAAGTAATCGTTGAGCAGATGGATGACATCGTCACGCGGCCAGAGATCGGAAATCTCAGTAAAGTCGCGCAGGTCGCAGATCATGATTGCCGCACCGACGGTCGCGCCGCTGCCGCGCGTCGTGACGCCCGACAGGATCTGTTCGCTCGCATGCGGTCCGACATAGGTCTGCAGCAGCGTGCGCGCCATGATGTTCTTCAGCCGGATTTCGCTGACGAGGGTCAGTGCCGGCAGCAGATCGCGCAGGAAATCGACATGCTCGTTCGTAAAACCGCCCGGCCGGCTGGTGGAAAATGTCGCGACGTGCCGTTTGCCGAAAGTGTGCTCGACTGGCCAGGCGATATACTCCGTGAGACCGTCGTCGCGCAGTTCCTGATAGAATGAATCCTCGTCGTCGGCTGTATCTTCCAGCTGTTTGCGCACCTCCTCCGCCCCCTGATGGATCGCGTTGACGGGACTCTTCAGGAACTCCGGCGTATTTTCGATACCATAGGCAAATGTGTTGATCTTCGCCTCGGCCAGGCCCAATGTCGCCCGCGCCACCGGCACTCCTGATGCCAAAAGCTTCTCGCACATCTCCACCAGGATATTGTCGATGAACCGCTCGCCGCGCGTCTCGTTCACCAGCCAGTCGAGAATCCGTCTTCTGCGGACCGGCCAGACGCCTTCGCCCGCCTCGACGGCAGTCCCGGCCTTGTTCAAAAAAGACGACATCAAAAACTCCCGCTACGCCACGTCACAGGCGAGGACCAAATTTAGTTTCCGCTGAATGTGGGCGATGAGAGAGCAAATGATAAGAGGGAGACTGCGATCAAGCCTCAGAAATCCCAGTCCTCGTCCTCGGTCGCGACAGCCTTGCCGATCACATAGGAGGAACCGGAGCCGGAGAAGAAGTCGTGGTTCTCGTCGGCATTCGGCGAAAGCGCCGACAGGATTGCCGGATTGACCTTGCACGCCTCAGCCGGGAACAGCGCCTCATAGCCCAGATTCATCAGCGCCTTGTTGGCATTGTAGTGCAGGAATTTCTTGACGTCCTCGGTCAGCCCGACGCCGTCATAGAGCGCTTCGGTATATCTAGCCTCGTTGTCATAGAGCTCGAGCAGCAGCTCGAAGGCGAAATCCTTGATCTCCTGCCTTCTCTCCTCACCGAGCCGCTCCAGCCCGCGCTGGAACTTGTAGCCGATATAATAGCCGTGCACCGCCTCGTCGCGGATGATCAGTCGGATCATGTCGGCCGTGTTGGTGAGCTTGGCGCGGCTCGACCAGTACATCGGCAGGTAGAATCCGGAATAGAACAGGAAGCTTTCAAGGAAGACGCTCGCGACCTTCTTCTTCAGCGGATCGCCGGAGCCGTACTGCTCCATGATCAGCGCCGATTTCCGCTGCAGGAATTCATTCTCCTCCGACCAGCGGTAGGCATCGTCGACGTCAGGCGTCGAGCACAGCGTCGAGAAGATCGAGGAATAGGAGCGCGCATGCACCGCCTCCATGAAGGAGATGTTGGAAAGTACCGCCTCCTCATGCTGCGTCACCGCATCCTCCATCAGCCGGATGGAACCGACGCCGTTCTGGATCGTGTCGAGCAGCGTCAAACCGGTAAAGACGCGGATGGTCAGCTGCTGCTCGACCGGCGTCAGCGTCGCCCAGGAAGGAATGTCGTTCGAAAGCGGCACCTTCTCCGGCAGCCAGAAATTGCCGGTGAGCCGGTTCCAGACTTCGAGATCCTTATCGTCCTCGATGCGGTTCCAATTGATGGCGCGCACGCGGGACGCAGGTTTGATTTGCATGTTCATCGGGTGGTCCTTTTCGGGCGTCAGCGTCTGCATGGCGAAGGGAACTGCGGAACCCTCCCGCTTCTTGCAGCGTCAGCCGCAATCAAATCATAAGGTGCAGGATACGCAGCCCTGCACCTCGGTGCCGGACAGCGCCATCTGGCGAAGGCGTATGTAGTAGATCGTCTTGATGCCCTTCTTCCAGGCATGGATCTGCGCCTTGTTGATGTCGCGCGTCGTTGCCGTGTCGCGGAAGAACAAGGTCAGCGACAGGCCTTGGTCGACATGCTGGGTCGCCGCCGCATAGGTGTCGATGATCTTCTCCGGCCCGATCTCGTAGGCATCCTGATAATAGTCGAGATTGTCGTTGGTCATGAACGGCGCCGGATAATAGACGCGGCCGATCTTACCTTCCTTGCGGATTTCGATCTTCGAGACGATCGGATGGATCGAGGAGGTCGAGTGGTTGATATAGGAGATCGACCCCGTCGGCGGAACCGCCTGCAGGTTCTGGTTATAGAGGCCGGAGGCCATCACCGCCTTCTTCAACGTGGCCCAATCTTCCTGCGTCGGAATGTGAATGCCTGACGTCTCGAACAGCGCCCTGACCGTCTCCGTCGCCGGCTCCCAGAGCTGCTCTGTATATTTGTCGAAATAGTCGCCGGAGGCATATTTCGAATTCTCGAAGCCCTTGAAGCTCGTACCGCGTTCGACCGCCAAAAGGTTCGAGGCGCGGATTGCGTGATAGGTCACCGTATAGAAATAGATATTGGTGAAATCGACGCCTTCCTCGGAGCCGTAGAAGATACGCTCGCGGGCGAGATAACCGTGCATGTTCATCTGGCCGAGGCCGATCGCATGGCTCTCGTCATTGCCCTTCTCGATCGAGGGAACCGAGGAAATGTGACTCATGTCGGAAACGGCTGTCAGCGCCCGGATCGAGGTCTCGATCGTCTTGCCGAAATCTGCCGAATCCATTGCCGCCGCGATATTCAGCGAGCCGAGATTGCAGGAAATATCCTTGCCGAGATGTTTGTAGGAAAGGTCGTCATGATATTCGCTCGCCTCGCTGACCTGCAGGATTTCCGAGCATAGATTGCTCATCGAAATACGTCCGGCGATCGGGTTCGCCCGGTTCACCGTGTCCTCGAACATGATGTAGGGGTAGCCGCTCTCGAACTGGATTTCGGCAAGCACCTGGAAGAATTCGCGCGCCTTGATCTTCTTCTTCGAAATGCGGGCATCCGCCACCATCTCGCGATATTTTTCCGTCACCGAAATCTCGGTGAAAGGCACGCCATAGACGCGTTCCACGTCATAGGGCGAGAACAGATACATATCCTCATTGTTCTTGGCGAGTTCGAAGGTGATATCGGGCACGACGACGCCGAGTGACAGCGTCTTGATGCGGATTTTTTCGTCGGCATTTTCGCGCTTGGTGTCGAGGAAGCGCATGATATCGGGATGATGGGCATTGAGATAGACCGCACCCGCGCCCTGCCGCGCCCCGAGCTGGTTGGCATAGGAGAAACTGTCTTCGAGCAGCTTCATCACCGGGATGATACCCGAGGACTGGTTCTCGATATGCTTGATCGGCGCGCCTGCCTCGCGGATATTCGTCAGCGACAGCGCCACGCCGCCGCCGCGCTTCGACAATTGCAGCGCCGAATTGATCGACCGGCCGATCGATTCCATATTGTCCTCGACGCGCAGCAGGAAGCAGGAAACCAGTTCGCCGCGCTGCTTCTTGCCGGCATTGAGGAAGGTCGGCGTCGCCGGCTGGAAACGGCCGGAAATGATCTCGTCGACCATGTCGCGGGCAAGGGCCTCGTCGCCACGCGCCAAGGCCAGAGCCACCATGCAGATGCGGTCCTCATAGCGCTCGAGATAGCGCTTGCCGTCGAAGGTCTTCAGCGTATAGCTGGTGTAATATTTGAAGGCGCCGAGGAAGGTCGGGAAACGGAATTTCTTGGCATAGGCCTGGTCGAACAGATCCCGCACGAAATTGAAGGAATACTGGTCGAGAACCTCCTGCTCGTAATATCCCTCGGTCACGAGGTAATCGAGCTTTTCCCTCAGATTGTGGAAGAACACCGTGTTCTGGTTCACATGCTGGAGGAAATATTGCTTGGCCGCCAAACGATCCTTGTCGAGCTGAATCCGCCCCTCATCGTCATAGAGGTTCAGCATCGCGTTCAGCGCGTGATAGTCGAGGGTTTCGGCTGCTTTCGGCGGCCTCTCCCCGGCGGGCTGAGCAAAAATTTGATGCGGTTTTGCGCCCGCATCCCGCGTCAGGGTTGTTCCCGTGTCCAAAATCGTTCCATTCCGTGTTTGACCTTGGCGACGTCGTCGTCGGTGCCCATGAGCTCGAACCGGTAAAGGTACGGCACCTGGCATTTCTGCGAGACCACGTCGCCGGCGAGCCCGTATGTCTCGCCGAAATTGCTGTTGCCCGCGGCGATCACGCCGCGGATGTGTCCTCGGTTTTCCGCATCGTTGAGGAAACGGATCACCTGCTTGGGAACGGCACCCTTGCCGCCGTCGCCGCTATAGGTCGGCACGATCAGCACGAAGGGTTCGCGGATATGGAACGCGTCTGCGCCACCTGGCGGAATGCGCGCCGCGCGCAGACCGAGCTTGGCGACGAACCGATGGGTGTTCTCGGATCGGCTGGAATAATAGACGATCAGGCCCATCGCTTGTCCTCAGGTCAGGAGAGCGCGCTGATCATGTCGGGACGGAAGCCCGCCCAATGCTGCTCGCCGGCGATGACGACAGGCGCCTGCATGTAGCCGAGGCTGCGGACGCGATCGAGCGCTTCGGCATCCTGCGAGATATCGACGATGTCATAATCGACGCCCAGACGGTCGAGGGCGCGGTAGGTGGCAGTGCACTGGACGCAGGCAGGCTTGCTGTAGACGGTAATGGTCATGATATTCCTCGTGACGATGCGATTGGGCGCAGGACATCGATCGGAAATCTGTCGATATCCGTCGAAAAATTCTCTGATGATTTTGAGCTGTGCGGCTGTTTAGCCGCTGGGCGTACTCCGCCCTCTACCTCTAGCGGGTGGCGGCCTGAACTGAAATTCTGACATGACTTCACCCCGAAGTGGCTCATGAGGAGGTTCGGGCCTGCGAAACGCGATGCGGAGATTCCCCGCAGCCATGCAACGCGACCTTCCGGACACCCCGCCCGTGGACGTTTCGTTCGAGGCAGGTCTCCTGGCTCACGGGTCAAAGCGCCTGCCCAGCCTTCCCGGAGCATCATGCTCCAGTGACCTGAAATCGGACAGTTGCTCGCCGCTTACAGTTGCGGGGGCAGCCCCGGCATTGCCGCGCCATGATGGCGAAGCGCACCGAATTCCCGTCTTAGTCACCGATCCTCACGAATCGACGGAACCTCGAACACTAGATATGGTACGCGAATCGATCATGACGTCAACAAGTTGTTGTGGCGGCGCAACAATGGCGGCAACGAATCGCCGCGCCTGTGTATGATGTGGATAACGAAGCGTTAACGGAAAAGCGCTGTGGAGAACGCATCATAAAGAGAGCCGGCAGAAGCCGGCTCCTCAAACGACATTCATATTTTTATCCGAAGCAACCGCAGTGCATTGATCGTCACCAGCACGGTGGCGCCGGTATCGGCAAGAATCGCTGGCCAGAGCCCGGTGATCCCTATGATCGTCGTCACCAGAAACAGCGCCTTCAGCCCGAGTGCGATGGTGATATTCTGCAGGATGTTGCGCATCGTGCGTTTGGAAAGTTCGATCATCCGCGCCACGTCGCCAACGCGTCCGTGCAGCACGGCAGCATCCGCCGTCTCCAGCGCCACATCGGTGCCGCCGCCCATGGCGATGCCGATGTCGGCAGCGGCCAGCGCCGGAGCATCGTTGATGCCGTCGCCGACCTTGGCCACGATGAAGCCCTGGCGCTTCAATTCGCCAACGACCCGCTGCTTATCCTCTGGCATCATCTCGCCGCGCCAGTCGATGCCGAGCATGCCGGCAACGGCTGCTGCCGTCCGCTTGTTGTCGCCCGTCAACATCATCGCCTTGACGCCTGCTGATTTGAGGGCAGCGAGCCCGGCCTCGGCATCCTCACGCGGCTCGTCACGCATGGCGATCAGGCCGGCCGCAACACCGTTGACGAGCAGCACCGACACGCTCTTGCCCTCGTCGTTCAGCGCCGTGATGCGTGCATCCTGTTCCGCGCTGAGCGTCCCGCGCTCGCGGGCGGCAGGTGGCGACAGCAGATCCAGCGCCTCACCGCCGACTTTGCCGCTGACACCCTTGCCCGGCARCGCTTCAAGCTCGAAGGCCGGCGGCACGGGAACGCCGTCCGTCTTGGCGCGGTTGAGGATCGCCAGCGCCAGCGGATGGCTGGAACCCTGCTCCAGCACCGCCGCGCGCGACAGCACCTGCGCCTCGCTCAGGCCAAAGGAAATGATGTCGGTCACCTGAGGCTTGCCTTCTGTCAGCGTGCCTGTCTTGTCGAAGGCGACCATCGTCACCTTGCCGAGCGTTTCCAACACCGCGCCGCCCTTCATCAGCAGCCCGCGCCGCGCACCGGATGAAAGCGAGGCGGCGATCGCCGCCGGCGTCGAGATGACGAGCGCGCAGGGGCAGCCGATCAAAAGGATCGCAAGGCCCTTATAGACCCATTCGCCCCACGGCCCAGCGAACAGCAACGGTGGAACGACCGCGACAAGCGCTGCGACCACGACGACGCCGGGCGTGTAATAGCGCGAGAACCGATCGATGAAGCGTTCGGTCGGCGCCTTCGATTCCTGAGCTTCCTCCACCAGCTTGACGACGCGGGCGATGGTATTGTCGGCGGCAGCCGCCGTGACGCGAACCCTGAGCACCGCATCGCCATTCACCGTGCCGGCAAAAACGACGGCATCGACGCCCTTGCGAACCGGCGTACTCTCGCCCGTCACCGGCGCCTCGTCGATCGCGCTCTCGCCTGAGATGATGATGCCGTCCGCCGAGATCCGGTCGCCAGGACGAACCATGATGATGGCGCCGACCGAAAGGCTTTCCGCCGGCACCTCCCGTGTCTGCCCATTGTCTTCGAGTAGCGCACTCTTCGGCACCAGGGCCGTCAGCGACTGGATGCTTTCGCGCGCCTTGCCCGCTGCCACCCCTTCCAGCAGCTCGCCAACGAGGAACAGGAACACGACAGTTGCCGCCTCTTCGCCGGCATTGATGATGACGGCGCCGACAGCGGCGATCGTCATCAGCATCTCGATCGAAAACGGTGTTCCTGAGAGGGCAGCCATGACAGCGCGCCGAGCGATCGGCACCAGCCCGATCAGCATGGCGACGATGAAGACATAGGACGCAATCGCCGGCACGAGATGGCCGACGGCATAGGCGGCAACGAGTGCCGCACCCGAAAGGATGGTCAGCCGGCCTTTCCTGCTCTGCCACCAGGGACCGGCCATCGGCGCATGGTCGTGCCCGTGCAGCCCCTCGATTTCCTTCTCGCCATGTTCGTGAGAATGGTCGTGGTCATGACTTGCATGATCGTGCCCTTCATGGTCGTGGTCATGGCCCGCGTGATCACCGTGATCATGTCCATGGTCATGACGGTGCTGCGAGCCGTGTTCATGCGCAAGCGCAGCGTTTCCGGCAAGCGGCGCGACGGAATAGCCGAGCCCGGTCACCTTCTTCTCAATCGTCTTGAGATCGCTGCTGCCATCATGCCGGACGGTCATCGTGCCCGCCATCACCGAGACGGAAACATCGGCGACACCCGCCACGCGCCTGACCGCCGTATCGATCTTGGTTGCGCAGGCGGCGCAATCCATGCCGCCAACCCGGTATCGTGTTTCGCTCTCAGCCATGAACCGCTTCCTTGTCAAGTAGAAGCATCCCTCCTACATCCTCTAGCGACTAGAGGTGCAAGAGGAAAATTATGAAAAGGATCACGATCGGTGAAGCCGCCCGCCAGAGTGGCGTCAAGGTACCGACAGTGCGTTATTACGAGAGCATCGGGCTGCTCGCGGCGCCGAGCCGCAGCGAGGGCAACCAGCGCTCCTTCGAACCCACCGATATCAGCCGCCTCGCCTTCATCCGCCACGCCCGCGAACTCGGATTCGAGATCGAGGCGATCCGCACGCTGCTCACCCTGCAGGATGATCCGCACCAATCCTGTGCCTCGGCCGACGCCATCGCCAAGGCCCGCCTCATCGAGGTCGAGCAGCGCATCCGCAGCCTGATGGCGCTGAAAGCCGAGCTGGAAACCATGGTGGAAGGCTGCGGCCACGGCCGCGTCGATCAATGCCGCGTCATCGAGGTTCTCGCCGACCACGGCCAGTGCACGCATCCCCACCACTGATCTCCGCCCTTGCAGGCGATCCGCGACCGCGCCAAAACTGAACGAGACAGAATCGGGCGAAGACATCAATGAACCAGAAGCGGATTGCAATCATCGGCGGCGGCCCGGCGGGTCTAGCGGCTGCCGAACTGCTTTCCCGTTCCGGTCATGCGGTGACCGTCTATGACGCCATGCCGACCTTTGCCCGCAAGTTTCTGCTGGCCGGCAAGTCCGGTCTCAACATCACCCATTCCGAGGATTATGCCCGTTTCACCACGCGCTTCGGAGCGGCCTCCGCCCGTCTGCGCCCCGCTCTTGATGCCTTTACCCCTGATGATATCAGGAATTGGGCAAGCGAGCTCGGGACGGAAACCTTCATCGGCTCGTCCGGCCGGGTTTTTCCGAAGGTGATGAAGGCCTCGCCTTTGCTGCGCGCCTGGCTCAGGCGGCTGGAGGCACAGGGCGCCACGCTGCGCACCCGCCACCGCTGGACCGGTTTTGCCGAAGACGGCTATGTTTTCGAAACGCCCGAAGGGCGCGGCATCGTCCATTGCGACGCAGCCCTGCTGGCGCTCGGCGGCGCAAGCTGGCCGCGCCTCGGCTCGGATGCTACCTGGGTACCTTGGCTGGCCGGCAGGGGTGTGGAAATTGACACTTTTCAACCCGCCAATTGCGGCTTCGTCGTCGGATGGAGCGGGAACTTCAGCGAGCGTTTCGCCGGCGAGCCGGTAAAATCAGTCACCGCCACGTCCGAGGCCGGCACTTTTCCCGGCGAATTCGTCATCACCGGCAGCGGCATCGAAGGCAGCCTCGTCTATACCCATACGGCCGCGTTGCGCGACCGGCTGCTGAACCATGGCAGCGCTTCCCTGACCCTCGACCTTGCACCCGGCCGCACCATCGACAGGTTGAGCCGCGACCTTGCGCGGCAGGACGCTAAATCGAGCTTTTCAAACCGCCTGCGCAAGGGCGCCGGCCTCAACGGCGTCAAGGCGGCGCTGCTGCGCGAACTCGCTGCCGAGCGCGACCGAGCCGATCCGGAGCGTCTCGCCCGCATGATCAAGGCTCTGCCGGTGCCGGTGATCGAAACCCGCCCGATCGCCGAAGCGATCTCCTCAGCCGGCGGCATCCGCTGGACCGGCGTCGACGAAAGCTACATGTTGAAGGCACTGCCGGGCACCTTCGTCGCCGGCGAAATGCTCGACTGGGAGGCGCCGACTGGTGGCTATCTCCTCACCGCCTGCCTAGCGACCGGCCGGGCGGCAGCCCGTGGCATCGAGGCCTGGCTGCAGCGCTAGAGCGCTGGAAGCTGTCAGCCTTGAGGCAAAACAACAAGATCATCCTCAATCAGACCGAGGCCGGATGGAAGGTCATAGCGAGACCATTCATGCAGTAGCGAAGCCCGGTTGGCTTCGGGCCGTCATCGAAGACATGGCCGAGGTGACCGCCGCAACGGCTGCAGTGCACGGCGGTACGTGCCATGCTGAAGGTCGTGTCGCCGGTCGTGCCGACGGCATTTTCAAGCGGCGCCCAGAAGCTCGGCCAGCCAGTGCCGCTGTCGAATTTGGTGGTCGAGGAAAAGAGGTCCTGGTCGCAGCCGGCGCAGGCGAAATTGCCCTTTCGCTCCTCATGCAGCAAGGCACTGGTGAAGGGATGTTCCGTCCCCGCCTGGCGCAGGATGACATATTGATCCGGCGTCAGCAGCTTGCGCCATTCCTCCTCGGTGTGGGTCACCGCAAACCTCTCGCCGGCGATTGCCTTGCCGGCCGGGCCTGAGCGAACCGCAAGCGCCCCAAAAGCAGCGCCCATCAGCAACAATCGTCTGTTCAGCATGGTCGGATCTCCTCATCTGGCAAACCTTGCTTCTGTACAGAACTACGAGGGAGAGGGGTCATTTGTTACGCCATGGCTGCCCAAACACCGAAACGTGATTTCAGCCACTTTCGTCAGGAGGCGCCGCACGCTGACGAGCGCCAGCGCCGGCCGATTGCAAACCAGCCGCTTTTCCATCAGAGTGTGCTGAAATTCGGTGGGAGGAGCCGATGCACGAACACTCAGCGCACGCCGAGTACGTCTACACGTCTGCCCAGCGCGACTCTGCGGCAGCCAGTTCTCCTGTTGTCGCCTCATGGCGGCGGTGCATGACCATGCACCAGCTCGCCCCCGAGGACCAGCGGGCTCCACTGCGCCTCACCGACCTGGAATTCCGCCGTGCGCGCGAGCAGTCCGATCAGCTGATCGCCAGCGCGACGGAAGAGCTCGATCGCCTCTTTACCACCGTTGGCAGGGCCGGCTGTTGCCTGCTTCTGACCGACAAGAACGGCATCGCGCTGGAGCGCCGGGGCGCTGCCGGCGACGACAAGGAATTCCGCGAACTCGGCCTCTGGACCGGCTCGGTCTGGACAGAGGCCAGCATCGGCACCAACGGTATCGGCACTGCACTTGCCGACGAGCGTGCCGTCGCCATCTTCCGCGATCAGCATTTTTTCAGCTCGAATACCAGCCTCAGCTGCACGACGGCGCCGATTCGCGATCATCGTGGCCGGGTGGCCGCAGCCCTCGACATCTCCGCATGTCGCGAAGACGTCAACGAGATGACGCTGGCGATCCTGACGCAGACCGTGCGCGATGCAGCGATGCGCATCGAGCTCAACCTCTTCCGCTCGGCCTTTGCCGGCGCCCGTTTCCTGATGGTCCCGGCCGGCACCAATTCCGCCGCCGCTTTGCTGGCCGTCGACAGGCACGATTTGGTGCTCGGCGCGACGCGCGCCGCCCGCGTCGCGTTGCAGCTGGACGACAAACGCATCGCCGCCGGCATTCCGGCAGCCGATGCCCTGCGCGAGGCTGGCGTTTCCCAGCAGGACGAGATGGTCGAGGCGGAGAAGGCGGCACTGCTGCGGGCGCTGTCGCGCGCCGGCGGCAATGTTTCGCAGGCGGCGATCGCGCTCGGCATCAGCCGCGCCACACTACACAGGAAGATGAAGAAGCTCGATCTCCACTGATCGGAGCAAAGGTCCCGCTCCTGGAGCAATCGTGACCCGATGCTGTCGCAGGTCTGCGACACTGTGCACTGCGGTATGGAAGACCCGCCCTGTTCCTTCCCCCAAAACATGCTCATTTTCCTCTCACTGGTTCGCTTGGGAACCTGGATCATCAAGGGAGGATGACATGCTTCATCAGAAAATCGTCGAGTCGCCGTTCAAGCTGAAATACGGCAACTATATCGGCGGCGAGTGGCGCGAGCCGGTCGAAGGCAAATACTTCGAAAACCTCACGCCCGTCACCGGCGGCAAGCTCTGCGACATTCCCCGCTCCAATGAAAAGGATATCAATCTCGCGCTCGACGCCGCCCATGCGGCAAAGGAAAAATGGGGCCGCACCTCCGCTGCCGAGCGCTCCAATATCCTCATGAAGATTGCCCAGCGCATGGAAGACAAGCTGGAATTGCTCGCCCAGGCCGAGACCTGGGACAATGGCAAGCCGATCCGCGAAACCATGGCGGCCGACATTCCGCTGGCGATCGACCACTTCCGCTACTTCGCCTCCTGCATTCGCGCCCAGGAGGGTTCGATCGGCGAGATCGACCACGATACCGTCGCCTATCACTTCCATGAGCCACTCGGCGTCGTCGGTCAGATCATCCCGTGGAACTTCCCGATCCTGATGGCCACCTGGAAGCTGGCACCTGCACTTGCCGCCGGCAACTGCGTCGTGCTGAAGCCCGCCGAGCAGACACCGGCCTCGATCCTGCTCTGGGCCGAGATCGTCGGCGATCTGCTGCCGCCCGGCGTGCTCAACATCGTCAACGGCTTCGGCATAGAAGCCGGCAAGCCGCTGGCGACCAGCCCGCGCGTCGCCAAGATCGCCTTCACCGGCGAGACGACGACCGGCCGGCTGATCATGCAGTATGCCAGCCAGAACCTCATTCCGGTGACATTGGAGCTCGGCGGCAAGTCGYCGAACATCTTCTTCGCCGATGTGATGGCCGAGGACGACGACTTCCTCGACAAGGCGCTCGAAGGCTTTGCGATGTTTGCCCTCAACCAGGGCGAAGTCTGCACTTGCCCGAGCCGCGCCCTCGTCCAGGAATCGATCTACGACCGCTTCATGGAAAAGGCCGTGAAACGCGTTGAGGCGATCAAGCAGGGCAACCCGCTCGACACCGCGACGATGATCGGCGCCCAGGCTTCGACGGAGCAGCTGGAAAAGATCCTCGCCTATCTCGACATCGGCAAGCAGGAAGGCGCCGAGGTACTGACCGGCGGCTCGCGCAACGATCTCGGCGGCGAGTTGGCGAACGGCTATTATGTCAAGCCGACGATCTTCAAGGGTCACAACAAGATGCGTGTGTTCCAGGAGGAGATCTTCGGACCGGTGGTTTCGGTCACAACCTTCAAGAACGAGAAGGAGGCGCTCGAAATCGCCAACGACACGCTCTACGGCCTCGGCGCCGGTGTCTGGAGCCGCGACGCCAATCGCTGCTATCGTTTCGGCCGCGAGATCCAGGCCGGCCGAGTCTGGACCAACTGCTACCACGCCTACCCGGCCCATGCCGCCTTCGGCGGCTACAAGCAGTCGGGCATCGGTCGTGAAACCCACAAGATGATGCTCGACCACTACCAGCAGACCAAGAACATGCTGGTGAGCTACAGCCCGAAAGCACTCGGCTTCTTCTGAGAGCAGCCGATGATGTTATGATGAAAAGCCTTCTCCCCCGACACGGGGAGAAGGCCTTGTCTTTAGAGCGGCACGCATCCCGTAGGACGCTCTAACGCTTTGAATTTGCGTATAACCTTTCCGAAAATCGATCCGATTTTCGGGGTTATCCGCCGGAGGAGGCAGCCATGGAAACCACCGTCAACGGCGAAGCGCGTGTTCTCGCAACCGACACAGCTCTCGATTTGGTCGCAGAAATCAAGCGGGATCATCCCGATATCCTCTTCCACCAGTCCGGCGGCTGCTGCGACGGCTCCTCGCCGATGTGTTATCCGACTAATGAATTCATGATCGGCGACAACGACGTCAAGCTCGGCGAGATCGGCGGCGTACCGGTCTACATCAGCGCCAGCCAGTTCGAGGCATGGAAGCATACGCAGCTGATCATCGACGTCGTACCGGGCCGCGGCGGCATGTTCTCGCTCGACAATGGCCGGGAGAAACGCTTCCTGACCCGCTCCCGCCTCTTTGGCGGCGGCGAGGCTTGCACAGTGCCTGATGTGAAGGTCAGGGCGGTTTAATGCCGTCGCCTTATCGGGTACGAATTTTGCCTGTAGTATTCCCATAGTACCTGCACTCTGTCGCTGTTTGCTACTCTCCGCCAGTTGGTTTCAAAGGGAGGAAACGATGCCAGCCTCAAAGATCCTGATGATCACCGGTGATTTCACCGAAGAYTACGAAACGATGGTGCCGTTCCAGACGCTGCTCGCCTGCGGCTACACAGTCGACGCCGTCTGCCCCGGCAAGAAGGCCGGCGAGACCATCGCCACTGCCATTCACGATTTCGAAGGCGACCAGACCTATTCCGAAAAACGCGGCCATAATTTCGCTCTGAATGCCACCTTCGACAGCGTGCGCGCCGAAGATTACGATGCGCTCGTCATCCCCGGCGGGCGGGCGCCCGAATATCTGCGCCTCAATGCCGAGGTCATCAAATCCGTGCGACACTTCTTCGACGCCGGAAAACCCGTCGCCGCCATCTGCCACGGCGCACAGCTGCTTGCCGCTGCCGGGGTTTTGAAGGGCCGCACCTGCTCGGCCTATCCCGCCTGCCGGCCGGAAGTCGAACTTGCCGGCGGCATCTATGCCGACATCGCTATCAGCGATGCAGTCTCGGACGGCAATCTGGTCACGGCACCCGCCTGGCCCGCCCATCCCTCGTGGCTGCGTCAGTTCATGGCCGTGCTCGATGCCGCAGCACTGCTGGAAACCAACGCCGCCTAAGAAGGGCGGCACCGGGAGGACGACATGTGTGAATTGTTCATCAAGGCGGATGCGCGGCTCTGGGAAAGCGCCACCCGGTCACTGCGCATCGACGGCATGGTCACCAGCGTCAGGCTGGAGAATTTCTTCTGGTCGAAGCTCGAGGAGATCGCCCGCCGCGACGGCATGAACGTCGTCCAGCTGATCACCCGGCTGCATCATGAATCGATCGATGCCGGCCATGATCTTGGAAACTTCACATCCTTCCTGCGGGTCTGCTGCGCCCGCTATCTCGACCTGCAGCTCGCAGGTGACATCCCGGCCGACGTCACCCGCCCAATCTCCGGTCTCGACGCCCCTGGAATTCTCGGCCGAGAACGGGCGAAGTATCACTGAAAGCCGGTCCGACCGGACCATCGGACAATGACGGACGGAACTGCCCGCGGATAACTCCTCGGGCAGTTCCGCAAGATGTCTGACCTGGTCTTCCCCAGCGGGCTTGCACTGCCGGCCAGCCTGGATCAACAATGCGCGGCATCATCCAGCACCGGCACCGTCAGGAGATCGATTGCCATGAACGACCAGAAAGCCGTGATCGTCACCGGAGCCGGCGGCAACCTCGGCAGCGCCGTTGTCCGCGAGCTTGCCAACGCCGGCGCAAAACTCGTCTGCATGAACCGTTCGAGCAGTGAGCTGGAAGCCTTGGCCGGTGATCTTCCTGCCTCCACCGAGTTTCTGTCGATCGCCGGAACGGATCTCACCGATTATGCTTCCTGCGCCGCCGCCGTCGCCCGGGCCGTAAAGCGCTTCGGCGGTGTCAGCGCATTGGTCAATACCGTCGGCGGTTTCCAGATGGGGCCGGTCGGGCCGGAGGCCCCCGCGCAGTGGGAGACGATGATGACCGCAAACGCCCGCACCGCGCTGACGATCAGCGCCGCGGTTCTCCCGACCATGAAGGCCGCGGGCTACGGCCGCATCGTTCATATCGCCGCCGCGCCCGGCCTGAAGGCCGGCGCCAAGCAGGCCGCTTACGCCGCCTCGAAAGCCGCTGTCATCCGTCTGACCGAGGCGATCGCTGCCGAATGCCGCGACGACCGCATCACCGCCAACTGCATCCTGCCCGGGACAATCGACACGCCTGAGAATCGCGCGGCCATGCCCGATGCGAAGACCGATGGCTGGGTGTCGCCGCAATCGATCGCCCGCCTCATCGCCTTCCTGATTTCGCCGGCCGCAGCCGTCGTCACTGGCGCAGCAATCCCCGCGACCGGCCGCGAATAGTGGAAGACGCGGCGTGAGCCGCCGTCGAAACGCGCTTCAACCGCCGCGCCGAGCTTTGGCCGGCCTCGCCTTGCCTTCCGTTTCGGCGGCAGTCCGTTTGTCGTGAGCAATGGGTGATGAGACTACAGAGACCTGCGAGTTTTAATCAGTGACACACGATCTGGCTTGAGGTTCGGTTCGCCTTAAGGCAGCCTCGTCTCCGCCCGCTCATGCGACGGGCACAAGACAGCGGGCGGACACAATGGTCGTGAGGATCGCATTGCGGCGGCATTTGCCAGAAGGCGGGTGGTTTCGATGACAGACGGTCCGGCATTGCGCGCTGTCGGCGCAAACAGCCTGCTACGCGAGGAATGGTTCCTGGGCGTCAGCGTCGCAACGAGCTTGGCGTTTCTTGTTTTCCAGGAGCAGCTCTTCGGGCAGCTTTCCGATCCGCTTTGGTTCACTGTCGTTTTCGCGTGGCTGTTCGCTGCCGTCCTCGGCTCCGCTCTGTCGGTTGTCCGGCACGCGGATCATTTGGCTGAGCGGCTGAAGGAACCCTACGGCACGCTCATTCTGACGCTTGCCATCACCTCGATCGAGGTGATGGCAATATCAGCCGTCATGCTTCACGGCGAGAACAATCCCACGCTTGCGCGCGACACCCTGTTCGCCGTCGTCATGATCATCCTGAACGGCATGGTCGGTCTGTCCTTGCTGCTGGGCGCATGGCGGCGACCGGAACAGCAACATAATCTGCAGGGCGCCAACGCCTATCTCGGGGTCATCGTACCGCTGGCGACCCTGAGCCTGGTGATGCCGACATTTCTTGCAGGCCCGGACGGACAGCATCCATCCGCACCGAGACAACTGATACTGGGTATAATATCGGTCGGCCTTTACGCTACGTTTCTGTTTCTTCAGGCCGGCCGCCATCGGGACTATTTCACTGACGACAGCAACCGGCACGAGCCCATCAGCGAACGTGTCCCTCGCCACGGACCGGTCTGGCCTCATGCCATTCTGCTTTTCGCCTATATGGCTCCCGTCGTCTTTCTCGTCGAACAGCTTGCCCTGCCGATCGATTACATTATCGAAACCCTGCATGCTCCAACCGCATTTGGCGGTGTTGTCATGGCCATCCTGGTCGCTACGCCTGAGGCAATCAGCGCCGTGCGTGCGTCCATCGCCAATAATCTTCAGCGTTCCGTCAATATCTTCCTTGGTTCGGTGCTGTCGACGATCGGGCTGACGGTGCCGGCGATGCTTGTTGTCAGTCAGCTTTATGGACACCCCGTGACACTCGGCCTGGAGCATGGAGATCTGGTGATGCTCCTGCTCACTCTTGCCGTCAGCATCATCACCTTTGCCAGCGGCCGCACGCATCTCATGCAAGGCGCTGTCCATCTGGTGCTTTTCCTGGCTTACGTGCTGCTCATTTTCCAGCAATGAAACCGCCCGATGGCGACCGCGCGAGGGCAAGCAAGTAAAGATTCCCGCGCTTGGTCTGTCTTCCGCTATGATGACGGGAGCTATGGCACAGCTTGCAAGATGGCTGCACGACTTACGTGGCGATACGGAGACCGGACTTGGGCTCACTAGTGGTTGGCGGGCTTGTATTTCTATGTCTGTCGATGGCGACGTCGATAGGATTGATCGTGCGTGCCCGCTTGCCCGATCACCATCTCAATGCGGAATCCAAGGACGCCATCAGGCTGGCAACCGCAGTGGTGGGAACGCTGTCGGCCCTGGCGCTCGGCCTTCTGATCGCATCCGCCAAGTCGACCTACGACAACGCCGAAGTGGAGATGAGAACGGCGGCTGCACGGGTACTGCTGCTTGACCGCGTCATGGCGCAATACGGGCCGGAAACCGACAAGGCGCGGCAATTGCTGCGTGAACTCATCGAGAAACGACTGAGCCGCGGCTGGACTGCCGAAACCACCGACGAGCCATCCGCCAAAGCGCTGGGAGAATATCAGGATATAGAGTCGGTTCAGGCCGACCTTCGATMACTGGCGCCGAAGGATGCGGCGCAGCGCTCTCTCCAGGCGCGTGCTCTGGAGGTGAGCGGCATGGTAGCCGAAACCCACTGGCTGCTGGTCGAATCCGGTAAGGAGGGTTTGCCCTGGGCCTTCCTTACCGTTCTCGTCTGTTGGCTCGCGCTGCTTTTCGCGACCTTCGGGCTGCAGGCGCCGACCAATCCGACGGTGCTGTCAATTCTGCTTGTTTGCGCCCTGTCCGTTGCGGGCGCGATTTTCCTGATTTCGGATATGGCCAATCCCTATGTCGGGCTGGTCCATGTTTCGGATGCACCTTTGCAGTCTGCCATCGAACGCCTCGGGAAACCCTAGAGCCACGTCATGGCGTCCGTCGAGAGTGAGCTTCGACACAGTTTAATTGTGCGCCAGCCGCTATTGCAATTTGCAGCAATGCCGCGACATAATATCGCATGCCCGGAACTTTTCGGAGAGGGGTCGTCTCCGCCGAGGCACGCATGAAGACTGGGGCTCGTAAACATCGGGGCGGCGGCAATGCGTGTGAGATTGTATCAGGGTCTGCACCTGTCCGTGGTGCTTGCCGGCATGGCAATTCTCGCTGGCTGTGAGGAAAGTGGCAATACTTACGTTGCTCCTCCTCCACCTCCAGTACGCGTCGCCCAACCGGTGCAACAGCCGGTGACGATCTATTTCGAACTCACCGGCAATACCGCGCCGCTCAATGCTGTCGATATCGAGGCGCGCGTCCAGGGCTATATCCAATCGATCGACTACCAGGACGGCATGACGGTAATGAAGGGCACCAAGCTCTTCGGCATCGAGCGCGACACCTATCAGGCGCAACTGGATCAGGCGAAGGCGTCACTCGCCTCGCAGCAGGCTTCCCAAGTCGGCGCCAAGCAGGAGTATGACCGCCAGCTTAATCTGTCGAAGCAACAGGTCACCACGCAGACCGCAGTCGACAGCGCCAAGGCAACGCTCGACGAAGCGAATGCATCCATCCTCAACGCTCAGGCCAATCTCGATCTCGCGACGATCAACCTCGGATATACCGAGGTGCTTGCCCCCTTCGACGGCACCGTCACGGATCACCTCGTTGATATCGGTGCGCTTGTCGGCGTATCCGGCCCCACCAAACTCGCCAGCATCGTGCAGACGGATCCGCTTTATGCCTATTTCAACGTCAGCGAAACTCAGGTGCTGATTATCAAGGAAAGCCTGGCGAAGCAGGGTCATACCTTCAAGCAGACGGACCTTCCCAGCATTCCTGCGGAAATCGGCCTGCAGACGGAACAAGGTTATCCGCACAAGGGCCATCTCGACTACGTCTCGCCGCAGCTCGATGCCTCCACAGGCACGCTTCAAGTGCGCGCGCTGTTCGACAACAAGGACCGCGCCATGCTGCCCGGTCTCTTCGTGCGGGTTCGGGTGCCGGTCGGCCATAACGACAAGGCTCTGCTGGTGCGCG
Organism: Rhizobium sp. P1_E1; assembly: GCF_056406015.1. Lineage (NCBI taxonomy): Bacteria > Pseudomonadati > Pseudomonadota > Alphaproteobacteria > Hyphomicrobiales > Rhizobiaceae > Rhizobium > Rhizobium sp. P1_E1. Next base: position 38,046 of record NZ_JBFUAY010000025.1, read on the forward strand.
ACGACGCCATCGGAACGAACCAGTTGGGCAGCTACCTGCTTGTCCTCGGCAAGGACGACGTCATCGAGCAGAAGCAGGTCAAGACCGGCCAGCGTGAAGGTGCGCTCCGCGTCATCGACTCCGGTCTCGATCCGGCCGACTGGGTCGTGACCCAAGGTATCCAGCAGGCCATCCCCGGCAGCAAGGTCACGCCCGAGAAAATAGAAATGAACCCGCCGGCAGCTGCCGCCGGCGATGCCAAAGCCAAGACCACCACGCAATGAATTCGCCACCATGGTTCATCTGAACGTCTAAGGACAACAGCATGATCTCGCGCTTCTTCATCGAGCGACCGATACTCGCCAACGTTCTGGCGTTGGTTTTCGTGCTCATCGGCGCGGTGGCCCTTTTCCAACTGCCTGTGGCGCAATATCCGAATGTCGTCCCGCCGACGGTACAGGTGACGACACGCTTTCCGGGCGCCAACGCCCAAACCCTCGTTGACACCGTCGCGCTGCCGATCGAGCAACAGGTCAACGGCGTGCAGGACATGCTCTACATGCAGTCGACGAGCGCCAGCGACGGCACTTATTCGCTGACCGTGACCTTTGCCATCGGAACGGATCCGGACCAGGCCCAGGTTCTCGTACAAAACCGCGTTGCCATAGCGATGTCATCGCTTCCCGAAGCGGTGCAGCTTCAGGGCGTGACGACGCAAAAGAAATCGACGGCGATCCTCGGCTTCGTCACCCTGACCTCGCCCGATAGCCGCTATGACAGCCTGTTCCTGTCGAACTATGCCGTCATCAACCTGCAGAATGAACTTGCCCGCCTGCCGGGTGTCGGCAACGTTACCGTGTTCGGCGCCGGCCAGTATGCCATGCGAATCTGGATGGATCCGAACCTGCTGCAGGCGCGCGGCCTGACACCGCAGGATGTCGTCAGCGTCGTGCAGCAGCAAAGCCAGGAGGTCGCTGCCGGCCAGATCGGCATTCCGCCGGTGCCGAAAGGGCAGGTCTTCCAATACACGCTGAACGTCAATGGCCGGCTGAACGAGGCGGCAGACTACGAAAACATCATCGTCAAGGTCGAGAGCGGACAGGGCGGCCGCGTTACCCGCATCCGCGATATCGGCCGCGTCGAACTCGGCGCCCAAACCTACAGCCAGTCCTTCATGCAGAACGGTCGACCGGCGGCCGGTATCGGCATTTTTCAGCTGCCGGAGGCGAATGCCATCGCGGTGGCCCAGGCGGTGAACACGAAAATGCAGGAGCTCTCGAAGAGCTTCCCGCAGGGCCTCGAATATCACGTGCCGTTCGACACGACGAAATTCGTCGAGGCCTCTATCAACGAGGTTTACGTCACCTTGATCGAGGCGGGTGTTCTCGTTCTCATCGTCATTCTCGTCTTCCTGCAGGATTGGCGGGCGATGCTCGTGCCGGCAACCACCGTTCCGGTTACCATCATCGGCGCCTTCGCGGCCATGGCGGCATTGGGCTTCACCGTCAACCTGTCGACGCTGTTTGCCATCGTTCTCGCCATCGGCATCGTCGTCGATGATGCCATCGTCATCGTCGAAGGGGTTGCCCGGCACATCGAGGCGGGCATGTCCGGCCGACAGGCGGCCGAGAAGGCGATGGAGGAACTGCTCGGCCCGGTCATCGGCATTACGCTGGTGCTGATGGCCGTTTTCATTCCGGCCGCCTTCCTGCCCGGCCTGACCGGGCAGCTCTATCGGCAGTTCGCCCTCGTCATCGCAGCCACGGCGCTGATCAGCGCGATCAATGCCGTCACCCTGAAACCGACGCAATGCGCGCTTTGGCTGCGCCCGCCTGTCCCACCAGAGAGACGCAACGTCTTCTATCGCGGCTTCAACAGGGTCTACGACAGGGGTGAACGCAGCTATGCCGGACTGATCGGATCGATGACCCGCCACAGCGGTATCATGGTCATAGCAGCATTTGCGCTGATCGGGGTCGCCGTCTGGGGGCTCGCCCGCCTACCGACTGCGTTTCTGCCCATCGAGGATCAAGGCTATGTGCTGATCAGCGCGCAGTTGCCCGACGGCGCCTCGAAAGAGCGCACCGACGCGGTGATGGAAGAGGTCGGCAAGATCGCCGAAGCCACACCCGGCGTCGATCAGGTGCTGACCATCAGCGGCATTTCCGTTCTCGATAACAATGCCAGCCTGCAGAATGCCGGCGTTGCCTATGTCGTGCTGAAAGATTGGGACGAGCGCGGCAAGCAGAAGGGGGAGGATCTGCTGTCCATCTACCAGCATCTGAATAGCGCGCTGCAAAGTGTGCTGGCCGCCAAGACGCTGGTGATCGTCCCGCCTCCGATCCAGGGCGTCGGCAATGCCAGCGGCTTTACCATGCAGGTCGAAATCAGGAACGGCATTTCCGACTACCCGCTGCTGCAATCGCTTGCCGATACGATCGTCAAGAACGGCAGTGCCCAATCGTCGCTGCAAAGGCTGAGCACGCCTTTTCGCTCGAACGTGCCGCAACTCGCCGTTTCCGTCGATCGCATCAAGGCGGAGACGCTGGGAATTACGGTGGGGCAGGTCTTCTCCGCTCTCTCCGGCTATGTCGGATCGAGCTATGTGACCCAGTTCAACAAATTTGGCCGCACCTTCCAGGTCTATGCGCAAGCCGCTTCCGATTTCCGGGTCAGCGCCGAAGACATCCGCAATCTGAAGGTCAAAGCCGGTGACGGGACGATGGTGCCACTCGGCACGGTCGTCGATGTCTCGACGACGCAAGGCCCGTCTCTGATCAGCCTCTACAATCTCTACCCCACAGCAACCATCGTTGGTGGGTCTGCCGCCGGCTTCAGTTCCGGCCAGTCGCTCGACGTCATGGAGCAGATTGCCGATCGCACACTGCCGCCGGGCACAGGTTTCGAGTGGACGGCGCTGTCCTATCAGGAGAAGGCCGTGGGAGGGCAGATCTATTTCATCTTCGCGCTCGCCATGCTCCTCGTCTATTTCGTGCTCGCGGGCCAGTATGAAAGCTGGATCTTGCCTTTCGCCGTCATTCTCGCCGTGCCGCTCGCCCTCCTCGGCACGGTGGCAGCACTCACGGCAGCCGGCGTTGCCAACAATCTCTATACGCAGATCGGCCTTATTCTGCTGATCGCGCTTGCATCGAAGAATGCCATCCTGATCGTCGAATATGCGCGGGAAAAGCGGGCGGAAGGCATGGAAATCCTGGACGCGGCCGTCGAGGCCGCCCGCCTGCGCTTCCGGCCAATTCTGATGACCTCCTTCGCCTTTATCCTCGGCGTCCTGCCGCTGGTGCTGGCGACCGGCGCCGGCGCATCGGCCCGCAAGTCAATCGGCATATCGGTCTTCAGCGGCATGATCGCCTCGACCTGCCTGGCTGTGCTCTTCGTACCGTCCTTTTACGTCGTGTTGCAGCGCCTCGAGGAATATTGGAAAGGCCGCGCAAAGGCCGCAGGCGTCGCAGAGGCAGAGATGCCGAAGGTTCAGTAAGGCTGTTGCAACAACCTGTTGCGCGATCACCTGCGGTTTCGCGCCGGGGCAGGTTGTTGGCGGCACTTCACAGTGCGAGTTTCGAACAAGCGCTATAATCCCGAGGTCAGTACCCTGTGGCAGGCAGGCGACACACGTTGCAGATTGTCCCGCAGGCAAGCGATACCCCGCCCTCCACCCAAAGGCACCATGCGGCATAGGGCCTGGAAATCCGATCCGCAGGTTTCGCGCAGGATCATCAGTTCCTCGCGTGGCGAGAAGGCCGGCATCATGGCCCGAGGAGCAGGCGTGGTCGCAACCGTCGCAGCAGCACCGCCGGTGGCTGGGCTTGATCCGGCTGATCCTCCCCCAGTTGATCCTCCTAAAGCCGCAACGGCTTGTTGGCACGGCGCCGATAGAGCGGCATTGTGCTGTTGCAAGCAGCTGAGTGCCTCCGTGCCGCCCGGTGTGACGCCCGAGCATTGCGTCATGAAATCGCGTTGGCAGGCCGATTTGACGGCGTTGCGCTGCGCCTGCGTCGGCTGATGTGCCGGTGCGCCCGTCGCCGGCGCTGGGGTGGTCGACCCAGTGGTCGCGGGCGCAGCCGGAGCCGGCTCCGCGGATGTCGACTTGGGTTTGCTCACCGCCGACACCGCCTTCCGGCAGCCAGCCGACAGTGTGGCATTATGCTGTTGTAGACAAGTGAGCGCCTCGATGCCGCCCGGCGTCACCCCTGAACATTGCGCTATGAAATCGGATCGGCATTCCGCCCTGATCGCATTGCGCTGCTCTTCAGTCGGCGCCTGTGCGGACGCGACTCCAGCTGAGAACGCCGCTACACAGAGCGCTGGCAATCCCAAGACAGCAAACCAAAGACGACGCCTTCCATGCGGAGCCGTCAGTAAAGAAGATGCCCATTGCCGCATTTATTCCTCCCCCTATAAATCCATGATCTACTTCATGAAATCGAACGCCCTGCTGAATAGGATAATAAACGCCCGCCATTCGGTGGGACGTTGCTTGCCGTTGCGAAAATATTAAAACGCCGGCTCCACGTATATTAGAATATTGCTATTTTAGCAACGATCGTGCGCCTGAAAACTGATCAAGGGAAACGTATCACTCATCAGCTTTCTGATCGGAAACCATGCATATCAAAGCAAGTTAACAGGCTCTGCGAATACGTGCTGCCGTCATGCCGCAGCCTCGTATCCTCTTGAAGCCGGGCTCTCGCGGCCTTCAAGCCGAAAGCGTGCAATCATGTCGGTAAGTGCAAGCGCCTCGGACGATAGCTGTTGGGTGGCAGCATTCGTCTCTTCCACCATCGCCGCATTTTGCTGCGTCATACGATCAATATCGTTCACCGACGCGTTGATCGAATGAAGTGTCGTTGCCTGTTCGCGGCTTGACGAGGCGATGAGTTCAATATGGCCGACGATGTGGACGATCTCGCTGGAAATCTCCGTCAGCGCATCGCCCGTGCGGCCGACGAATTCGGAGCCGGACGCAACCTCTCGAACGGAATTATTGATGAGCTCGCCGATTTCCTTGGCTGCGCGAGCCGATCGCTGCGCCAGCTCCCGCACCTCCTGCGCCACGACAGCAAAGCCCTTGCCGGCCTCACCGGCTCTCGCCGCTTCGACTCCCGCGTTCAGGGCCAAGAGATTGGTCTGGAAAGCGATGGAGTCGATGGCGCTGACAATCTGAACGATCTTGCCCGACGCGTCCTCAATCCGTCCCATGGCCGAAACCGCGTCTTGGACCACTGAAGCCGAGGCGTCGGCGCCCTGTTTGGCGCGTTGGACAAGCGCAAGCGCTGCTGCTGCCCGTCCTGAAGAGGTGTTGACGGCGGAAGAAATCTCCTCCACTGCCGCTGCGGTTTCTTCAAGTGCAGCCGCCTGCTTTTCCGTTCGACTGGCCAGGTCATCAACGGCTTCCGCCATCTGTCGGCCATTGTCGCTAATGAGGGAAGACGTCTCGCGGATATCGCAGAGCGTCTCCCTGAGACCCGCCACCGACATGTTGAAATCGATACGGATCCGGTCGAGTTCGGCGGCAAAGGGCGTATCGATCGAAAAATTCAACTCCCCGCGCGACAGCCGTGTGAGTCCGTCTGCAAGCGCCTCAATTGCGGCGTCAACCTGGGCCTTGGCGCTACGTCGCTGGAGTTCGTTGTGGGCGCGCTCAGATTCCGCATCACTACGTGCGATCTCGGCCTGTTGTTCCATTTCGACATTCGACAGCGCATTTTGTTTGAAGACGGAAAGCGCACGGGCCATTTCCCCGATTTCGTCGCCCCGTGCCTCGCCGGTGATTGTGGTATCGAGCCTTCCCTCTGCGATCTTGCGCATCGCTGCGGTAATCTGGGTGATCGGTCCCTTCAGGGTGACGACCAGCGCGGCACCTGCGGTCATAGCAATCAGGATGCCAATGACAATCGCGCCGCCGGATATCCTATTGGCCTGTTGACGATCCTGCCCAGCATTTTGCCTCTGCGTCTCGGCGAATTGAGCAAGCAGGTTCCAGGTGTTGTCGATCTGCCCCGCAGCGCTGTCGAACTCAGCCAGCTTGCGCACCGCACCTTCGGAGAGCGCTGCCGCGTCCGCCGCAAGCAGATCGAGGACGGGTTGAGCCTTCTTCGGAATTTCGGCAAAGACCGGATCGTCGTTCACCACGCCGGCGAGACGGTCGAGCTCGGTCTGATACATGTAGATCGACTGCTGGACTTTCTTCACTCGCGCGTCGTCTGGATTGCCAGCGAGTTCGGCGAAGCCGACGCGGATCTCGTTATTGCTGTTAACGATGGCGCGCAGTTCGTTGCCGACATTCGTCGCCTGAGAGATATCCTTGTCCGACGCGGCAAGCGCAAGCACGGAGGTCCGCATCAGATCGTCGCCAATCGTCTTGAGACTGTCGCCAGTTGCAGCAAGATTGGCGACGGCGGTATCCGTTGCTGGGACATCCAAAATGTCAGGCGACACCTTCGAAGCGTTGGCGATGGCATCCACAGCAGCGGCATACTGCGCGGCGAGGGCTTCGGTCGCTACAGCAGGCGAAAGCTGCTCCTTTGCCTTTTGCAAATCGGGCGCATATTTGGCTAGCAGGCTTACTTTGTCAGCCGGCGTCGTCGCGTTCGTATAGTCATTGCGAAGTTTTGTCGCGACACTGGCGGCGGCGCTGATGGAGACGGAATTGCTCAGGCCGCTCTTGTTGGCATTTTCCATCTTTTTCGCACTGGCCATCAGCATGAACGAGCGCTTGCCAACCTGCCCTTGCAGGTCAAGTAGTGCAGCGGAAGCAGCGTCCACATCACTGAGAATTTTCTGCTGTCCCGTTTCGATTTRCCAGATCGCTTCGATCTTTTGCGGGATGATTTGCGACTGATCAAGCGCCCGGTCAAGAAGCCCCACATCGGTCGTCGGCCTTAGCCTCTCGATCGTCTGCTTCAGGTTTGCCAGTTGCTCTCGGGCGTCCGCAAGCGCGGTATCACGAGCTTCCTGCGACGGTTTCATCAGAAAGCCGGTCATGCTGGAAGAAACATGTTTGAACCCGTTCAGGGACTGCAAGACATGGTTGGAGATCTCCATCCGTCCCTCGAGCAGGCTGGACGCGTAGTACCCCGTCAGTCCCACTGCGCATAGACTAATGACGAATGGTGCCAAAAGTACGAGCACCTTCGTCTGAATGCGAACCCGCGACATCAAGCCATTTACCACGAATGCACCCTCACCACCGATTGCAGCTAAGCTGTCATTCTTTGCTTAAGAACCGATAAATGAGTTGATCCGAGGACCATGCACGCTTCGCCTATCGGGGAGAAGGGCGTGGTTCAGACACTCGAACAAGCATGTAAGCAGATCGGGTATTAATCATAAGCGGCCCGTGCTGAGGAACTTCTGGAAACGCAAAAAGCCCTCCTTGTCGTCTGCGCTGAACAGGCAATGCACCCGCTCTACGAGGACGTAGTTGGTATCGATTATCTCTTATCAAGAGCCAAGGGGCTTATTCGCCCATCTATGGCTGGCTGCACGCTCCGCGTATGTCTGTTGATGCGCGATCTCGCCGTGGAGGCGATCCTCATTGCCGATTCATCGCCGACGACGTCACAGGAAGTGTGAGCAGGCCGCCGGTTGAGGGAGTATATTGGTCAGATTATCCCGCAGATCTTCACTTTACGGCCTTCTCATAGACGTTCGGTTTTGGGGCTGCCAACGACTAAGAGGCCATTCCTACTCGTAACTCGAGCTCGCCAAAAGGGATGCCATGGACACGCGACAAATTCCCTTCAAGGTGACCGCCGTTCGCTTCGTACGAGCGGTCAGGGTCTTCATGACATCGGAGGTCGGCAGCAAAGCTGGCTTGATGTTTGCCGGGCTCGTGGCGCTCTTGTTCGCGCTCAGCAGCCTGAACGTCGTCAACAGTTACGTTGGCCGTAACTTCATGACCGCGATCGCCAATCGCGAAACGCCCGAATTCATCCGGCAGGCAATATTCTATATCGGGGTCTTTGCGGCATTCACCATCGTCGCGGTCGTCTCCCGGTTCATTGAGGAACGCCTTGCGCTGCTCTGGCGGGAATTCCTCACCCGGCGGGCCATCAATCTCTATCTCGCCGACAGGGCTTATTATCAGCTGGATGTGTCGGGACAGCTTAGCCACCCCGACCAGCGGATCACTGAGGACATGCGTGTATTCACGGTCACTACGCTGTCCTTCGTCCTGATGGTACTCAACAGCAGCCTCACAATCATAGCCTTTTCCGGTGTGCTGTGGTCGATAAGTCCCCTGCTGTTTGTGGTGGCCGTTCTGTATGCCGCTTGCGGGTCGTACCTGACGATCGCGCTTGGGCGACCGCTCATCAAACTGAACTACGATCAGCTCGACAAGGAGGCCAGCTTCCGCTCCGGCCTAATTCAAGTTCGAGAAAACGCCGAATCCATTGTGCTGGCGCATTGCGAAGAACAGCAGAGCTTTCGTCTACTGCAGCGACTCGAGGACGCGGTCACCAATTTTCGCAAAGTCACCGCGATCAATCGCAACGTGGGATTCTTCACCACGGGTTACAACTGGCTGATCCAAATCATTCCCGCCTTAATCATTGCTCCTGCCTACATGAGAGGGGACATCGACTTCGGCGTGATCACCCAGTCCGGCGCAGCTTTCGCAATGCTGGTGGGAGCTTTTTCGCTGATCATAACCCAGTTCCAGTCCATCTCGACGTTCGCTGCGGTCGTGGCGCGGCTTAGCTCGCTGATGGAGGCTATAGAACAGGTACGAGCACCCGTAGGATCAGGTATCGCGATTGTCGAAGAAAAAGGGCGTCTGGCCTATGAGACGTTGACTCTGCTGTCATCGGCGAGCGAAGTTCCTTTCGTCAAAGACTTGTCGGTTTCGATCCCCATCGGGATGCGTGTCTTGATCACGGGGCCGGCTCAAGCTGCACGCGTCGCGCTGTTTAGAGCGACAGCCGGCATTTCCTTCAWGGGCTCCGGGCGCATCATTCGCCCAGGTCCCGACGATATACTCTTTCTCCCTCAGCGGCCTTATCTGCCGACAAGCACGCTGCACCAGATTCTCGTACGCAACGTACGCTCGAGCAAAATCCCGGACGACCGCATCATCCAGCTCCTGCACGAGCTCAATCTCGAACGGGTGCTAGCACAAGCGGGCGGGTTACATGCCGAGAAGGATTGGGAAAAGTTGCTTTCGCTGCAGGAGCAGCAGCTCCTCGCGCTCGTCAATATTCTTCTCGCGGCCCCGCAGTTCGTCTTCCTGGATCGAATCGACACGACGCTCGGTCTCGAACAATTTCCCAGGATCCTGCAGATACTTTCTGATAATTCGATCACCTGCATCAACAACGCGGAAACTGACGTCCTGCGCGATTGCCACGATGCGGTGTTGGAATGCGGTGAGGATGGCAGCTGGACATGGACGGTGAACCGCGCCTGAGACAGGGCGCGGCAACGCCGTTAATTTGGTTGTCGTACACCCGCAACAGGTTTAATTTAGCAAATCCTCGTTGCCCTCTTTGGGGGAAGGTCGTGCGGAGATGCTAGTCAAAGATGTGATGACCACGAAGCTTGTCGGTGTATCACCGGATAACAGCGTTCGGCGAGCCGCCGAAATCATGCTCGCAAATCAGGTTAGTGGCGTCCCGGTCATCGACGATGCGGGTCGCCTGATCGGGATCCTCAGTGAAGGTGATCTGCTGCGGAGAACGGAGTTAGGAGGGGCAGCCGCCGCCGAACTCGGAACGTTTGCCCTTACCGCCGAAGAGAAAGCCACGGCTTACGTCAAGAGCAACGCGTGGAAAGTTGCCGACGTCATGAGCCGCGACCCGGTCGTCGTAGGCGAGGACACGTCTCTGGGCCAGGTCTCAGCCTTGATGCAGAAACACCGGATAAAACGTATTCCCGTGATGAGAGATGGCGTGCCGATTGGCATCATCAGTCGTGCAGATCTGCTGAAGGCGATCGTTGCTGCCGATCGTGATGAAACCGCACCAGGTGACGAGGCCATCCGTCGCAGCATTGCGATACGCCTCAGCGAAAATTCAAGTCTTCTAGGAAAAGACATGGCCGTAACGGTTACTGACGGTGTGGCCCACCTGTGGGGAAGCATCGACACGGAGGAATGCAAGAGGGCAGCGCGCGTCGCTGCCGAAAGTGTCAGGGGCGTGACGCGAGTGGTTGAACACTTCTCCGGCGATCGTCCGTGAGAGTCAGCGGGCTCTTTGCCATCGGCTTCGGATTAAACCTCAGACACCTTCGAATTTGACTGTGCTTCAGACGCGTTTCGTGAGAGTATTAGCTCTTACGCATAGACAGCCTGGCACGAAGCCGTTTTCGACGGCAGGGCGATACATAGGAGCTGGAGGCATTGGTGATGGACCGCCGCAACGGCGTGCCAGCGCCTTAGGCTGATTGAAACGGGCACCATATCGCATATTCGGTCGATAACGATCGCGGGGCAGATTATGCCTCGCGCTTAGCATTCCTTCCGCCAAGCATCGCACCGCCCTCTTCAATCGCTGGCACTTAAAAACTCCTGGCATTTAAAAACTCGACGATTTCTCGCCTTGGAAGATCTTACCGTAGCAATCTGGGCTCAGAGGAGGAGATACCATGGTTTCGCTCAAGACGACTGGAGACGCAAAGGTCGCCATACACAAGAAGATAGCAACGGGCGGCCCCCTTTCGAAAAAAGAATTACAGTCGATGGACGCCTATTGGCGGGCATCGAACTATCTGTCGGTGGGTCAGATCTATCTTCTCGACAATCCGCTGCTGAAAAAACCATTGAAACGCGAGCATATAAAGCCACGGCTGCTTGGCCATTGGGGCACGTCGCCGGGCTTGAACATGCTTTACGTGCACCTCAACCGCGTGATCAAACGCGATGATCTTGAAATGATCTACGTCATCGGACCCGGACATGGCGGACCGTCGCTGGTTGCACACGCCTATCTCGAAGGCACCTACAGCGAAGTCTATCCCAATATCGGCCAAGACGACGAAGGCATGAAGAAGCTGTTCAAGCAGTTCAGCTTCCCCGGCGGCATCCCCAGCCATGTTGCGCCGGAAACCCCCGGCAGCATCCACGAGGGCGGCGAGCTGGGCTATGCCCTTAGCCACGCCTACGGGGCGGCGTTCGACAACCCGGATCTGATTGTCGCTTGCGTTGTCGGCGACGGGGAAGCCGAAACGGGGCCGCTTGCGACGGGATGGCACGGCAACAAGTTCCTCAATCCGGCTCGCGACGGCTGCGTGCTGCCGATCCTGCATCTGAACGGCTACAAGATCGCCAACCCGTGCTTCCTGGCCCGCATTCCCCGTGAAGAGCTAAGGAAATTCTTCGAAGGCATGGGTTACACRCCATATTTCGTCGAAGGCAGTGACCCAGAAAGCGTGCACCAGCAATTGGCCGGCGTGCTCGACACAGCAGTGACGGATATCCAGGAAATATGGGCAGCAGCCCGCACCAAGGGCAACGTGAAACGTCCGATGTGGCCGATGATCGTTTTCCGCACGCCGAAAGGCTGGACCTGCCCCCCCGAGATCGACGGTAAGAAGTGCGAGGACTACTGGCGGGCGCACCAGGTGCCGATGGGCGACATGGACAAGTTGGAGCACATCCAAATCCTGCAGGAATGGATGAAGAGCTACCGCCCAGAGGAACTGTTTGACGACAATGGCCGCTTCAAGCCAGAGCTGGCGGCGCTGGCCCCCGTGGGGCATCGTCGGATGAGCGACAATCCGCATGCCAATGGTGGATTGCTGTTGCGGGACCTGAAGATGCCCGACTTCCGCGACTACGCAGTCTCCGTTCCAAGGCCCGGGCAAACCCACACCGAGGCGGCGCGGGTGATGGGTAAGTTTCTCCGTGATATCATGAAGATGAACATGGACAGCAAGAACTTCCGACTGTTCAGCCCCGATGAGAACAACTCCAATCGCTGGCAGGATGTATTGGAGGTCACCGACCGCTGCTACATGGCGGAGATCTATCCGGAAGATGATCATCTGTCGCCCGATGGCAGAGTGATGGAGGTGCTCAGCGAGCATCAATGCCAAGGTTGGCTGGAAGGTTACCTGCTGACCGGCCGGCATGGCTTCTTTTCCTGTTATGAAGCTTTCATCCATATCATCGACTCGATGTTCAACCAGCACGCCAAATGGCTGAAGGTGTGCAACGACATTCCATGGCGGCGATCGGTCGCCTCGCTTAACTACTTCCTGAGTTCCCACGTCTGGCGGCAAGACCACAATGGCTTTAGCCATCAGGACCCGGGGTTCATCGATCACGTGGTCAACAAGAAGGCGGAGGTTGTCCGGGTCTATCTGCCGCCGGACGCCAATACATTGCTCTCGGTGACGGATCACTGCTTGCGCAGCCGCAACTACGTCAACGTCGTTGTCGCAGGCAAGCAGCCCGCCCCGCAGTGGCTCACGATGGATCAGGCCATCAAGCATTGCAGCGAGGGTCTCGGCATTTGGGAATGGGCAAGCAACGACAAGGGAAGTGAGCCAGACGTCGTGATGGCATGTTGTGGCGATGTTCCAACAGTTGAGACGCTGGCGGCAGTCGAGCTGATCCGGGAGCACCTGCCGGAACTGAAAGTCCGCGTCATCAACGTGGTGAACCTGATGAAACTTCAACCGCCATCCGAGCATCCACACGGGCTGCCGGATCGCGATTTCGATGCACTGTTCACCAAGAACAAGCCGATCATCTTCGCCTTCCACGGCTATCCGTGGCTCATTCACCGGCTCACCTACCGCCGTACCAATCACGGCAATCTACACGTCCGCGGCTACAAGGAAGAAGGAACGACGACGACGCCGTTCGACATGGTGGTCCTGAATGAAATGGACCGTTTCCATCTGGTCGAGGACGTCATCGACCGGCTGCCGCAACTCGGTGCGCGCGCTGCCTATTTCAAACAGGCAATTCGCGAGAAGCTGATCGAACACAGGCAATACATCGAGAAATACGGCGACGACATGCCAGCAATCAGCGGCTGGAAATGGGGCTCGAAAGGCCAGCCGGGAAGGTCCCAAAGAACCTCGACCGAAGGGGATAATGCTTGAGCGGCGGCGTCCAATCGAACGGAGGTTCCAGTGGCAACGAGCACGTCCGACGCAGCACGACATGACAATATCGCGGAGCCGGCGAATCCCGGCTCCGCGGTCGCCTTGCTTTCCAACGATCGGTATAGTGTGCTGGTCACGGCCGCCGGGGCCGGTTACGGAATGTGGCAAGGCCTGGACATTACCCGGTGGCGCGAGGACAGCACCCGCGATTGCTGGGGCCAATTTTGTTATATCAGGGATCTGACGGACAACGATCTCTGGTCCATCGGAAAGCAGCCAATATTTCGCCGTTTAAATGTCTACAAGCACGCCTTTCACGGAGACAGGGCCGAATTTGGCTGTCACGCCGGTGACATTGAAATCGTCTCGAAGATCTGTGTCGCGTCCGATGTGGACGCGGAGGTGCGTGTGCTCATGATCATGAATCATGGTACACGGGAACGAACCCTCGAACTGACAAGCTATGCCGAGGTCTGCCTGATCAATCGTCGCGCGGATATGGCGCATCCGGGTTTTGCCAAGCTATTTATAGAAACCCGGTTTGACGAGGCGACAGGCGCTCTGTTTGCCCGCCGCAGGCCACGTGCTGCCGGGGAGAAAGCCACTTGGGCAGTTCACGTTTCCTCATCGAACGTGCCGTCTGCCGAAGCGGCCGAATATGAAACCGATCGGCTGAGATTTCTTGGCCGAGGCCGGACGATAACCAACCCCTCGGTATTCGACGTGGGCGCATCGCTCTCCGGAACAACCGGCCCTGTCCTCGACCCGATTTTCTGTCTGCGGCGAACGGTTCGTCTGGCGCCAGGCGCCGACGCGCGCGTCGCCTTTGTCACAGGAGCGGCAGACGATCAGTCGGCCGTGYAGCGCATCGCCGAGAGATACGCCAAGTTCGACGCGGTCGAACGAGCTTTCTCCGATGCGTCAAGGAAATACGAAAGCGAGCTCCGGACACTGAACCTGAAGCCCGACGATATCTCGCTGTTCAATCGGCTGGCCGGGAGCGTCGCATTTGCGAACCAGGCCATGAGGCAGGCGCCCGTTATCCCGAGAGATCGATGGGATCAAGCGGCTCTCTGGGTTCAAGGTATCTCCGGCGACCTCCCGATCGTGCTGGTCCGCGCGGATGGCGATGGGGATCATGCGCTCGTTCGCCAGGTGACGATGGGCCATGATTTCGCTCGACGGAGGGGCTTGAGATTTGACCTGATCCTGCTTGACGGGGGTGGTGCAGAAAGCGCCAAGCGGCTGGCCGAAAAGCTGCAATCAGGCCCGCAAGCGGACATGATCGGCAAACCCGGCGGAATCTTTATCCTTTCCGAGCCCGGTACCGAAAGCGACCACCTGGCGACCATCGCCGCGGCGGCGCGCATCGTTCTGCTGGGAACCGGCGGTGAACTCAGCGATCAACTCAACCGGCCCTTCCCGGCCACGTCACCTCTTTCGCCCACCATCACCACTGGGCTGAGCGAGCAACCCACAGCCCCTCCGCCTAAACCAGCCGAGGATTTGCAATACTGGAATGGGTTCGGCGGCTTCACAGCCGATGGACAGGAGTATGTGGTGCACGTGAGCGCGCTGAAACCCCAAGCCGCCGCCCTGCCGCCTGCGCCTTGGAGCAACGTGATCGCAAACCCGCATTTTGGCTGTCTGACGACTGAAGCCGGTCTCGGCTACACATGGTCGGAGAATAGCCAGATGAACCGGCTAACACCGTGGTCGAACGACCCGGTTACGGATGCGCCGGGCGAAGTCCTCTATTTGCGGGATGAGGAAACCGGAGATATCTGGACGCCGACACCCCTGCCCATCGGTCCTGGTGCGGCGGTGACCGTTCGACACGGCCAAGGCTACAGCCGTTATATCGGTCACTGCCGTCACCTCGATCAAGAGCTGACGGTCTCCGTTTCACTCAACGATCCGGTCAAGATCATTCGTCTCAGGCTTACTAACAATGATGTTCGGGCTCGGCACGTCACCGCAACCTATTTCGCTGAGTGGGTACTTGGGACCCACCGCGAAGACGCGGCGACGCGGATTGTCTGCACGCGGGATACGCGGTCGGGCGCCATCGTCGCCAGAAACCCCTGGGGCGGAGCCTTTGCCGGGAAGCTGGCTTTCGCAGCCGCCAGTCAGCCGGCGCGCTCGGCGACATCTGACCGCGCGGAGTTTCTTGGCAACTATGGTTCCGTATTTCAGCCAGCGGCTATGCTGCGAGCCAATCTTGCAGAACGGTTCGGTCCATTGCTGGATCCCTGCGCTGCGCTGATGGTGGATATCTCCTTGTCACCCGGCGAAAGCAGAGAAATCGTCTTTGTCTTGGGAGAGACTACCGACCTCGATGAAGTCCGCAGGCTGGTCCACGAGCATGCCGACTCCGAGCGTGCGGTCAGTAGCCTGTCGGCTGTTGTCCGCCAGTGGGACGATATTCTAAACTCGATCCAGGTGACCACGCCCGATGTCGGGATGAACTTGATGATGAACCGCTGGTTGCTGTACCAGGTTCTGGCGTGCCGTGTCTGGGCGCGTACATCCAATTATCAGTCCGGAGGCGCTTACGGCTTCAGGGATCAGCTCCAGGACGTGATGGCTCTGGTCTACAGCGCTCCGAGCGAGGCCCGCTCCCAGATCCTGCGATCGGCAGCACGGCAATTTGAGGAGGGGGACGTCCAGCACTGGTGGCATCCTCCATCCGGTATCGGCGTGCGTACCCGGATCACCGATGACCTCTATTTCTTGCCTCTGGTCGTTCACCACTACGTGTCCACGACGGGCGACGTTCAACTGCTTGATGAGATGGTTCCCTTCATCACGTCGCCGGTGTTGAAAGAAGACCAGGAGGAAGACTTCAGCCAGCCGGCGACCAGCGAACAGTCCGGCTCCATCTACGAGCATTGCATCCGTGCGCTGGAGCATGGCTATCGATTGGGCAGCCACGACCTTCCTCTCATGGGAACCGGTGACTGGAACGACGGCATGAACAAGGTCGGCGCCGAAGGCAAGGGAGAGAGCGTCTGGAACGGCTGGTTCTTCCTCACGGTCCTGAAATCATTTGCCGAGATTTCAGTGTCGCGTGGAGATCAAAGCAGAGCCGCCTGGTGCCGCGAGCGAGTCGAGGCGCTGCGCACAGCCCTTGAGGCCAACGCCTGGGACGGTGGTTGGTATCGCCGGGCCTATTTTGACGATGGCACGCCGCTCGGGTCGGACCTGAACGACGAATGCCAGATCGACGCCATCCCGCAGGCCTGGGCTGTCATTTCGGGCGAAGCCGATGCTGGACGAGCTTCAAACGCGATGCGTGCGGTCCACGACCGGCTGGTACGCCAAGAGGACAAGCTGATCAAACTCTTCGACCCGCCTTTTGACGAAGGCTTGCTACAGCCCGGCTACATCAAGGGCTATGTCCCGGGCATCCGTGAAAATGGCGGCCAATACACGCATGCGGCAACCTGGGTTGTCTGGGCGACCGCTTTGCAAGGCGACGGCGATCTCACCTTAAAGCTTTGGAACCTGATCAATCCGATTTGTCATGGCGCCACGCGAGATCAAGTCGAACGCTACAAGGTGGAACCATATGCGGTCAGCGCCGATATCTATGGCGCGCCGCCACACACTGGGCGCGGTGGATGGACCTGGTACACCGGATCGGCCAGCTGGTTCTACCGCGTAGCGCTCGAGGCAATCCTCGGCTTTCGCCAGCAAGGGCCGTTTCTGCGGTTCGAGCCGTGCGTTCCGGCAGGCTGGCCGGCCTATGAGATCGCATACCGATATCGATCAGCGACCTACCGCATCCGTTTCGACAACGCGAAGGGCATCGGCCGAGGCGTGCACTCCGTCACTCTGGACGGTGAACCAGTCGCGAACGAAGCCGTCTCGCTTGTGGATGACGGACGCATGCATAACGTCCACATCATAGTTGGTTAGCGGCCATGCCCGAAATGCTCTCAACCGACGCTGATCTCGACCGCATGCCAACGGACCAGGACCTCGCTCGGCTGCAATTCACCACTCTTTTGTACTATCTCCAATGCACAAACCCGGACAACGGCCTGGTGCGCGACAAGACAGAACCGAACGCCCCGGCAAGCATCGCGGCGATTGGCATGGCGTTGGCGACCATCCCCGTGGTTGTAGAACGCGGCGTCCTCATCCGCGAATTTGCGGCAAAGATCACCCGCAATCGCTTGAGATACCTGATGGCATGCCCGCAGGGGCCGGAGCCGGATTCATCCGGCTACAAAGGGTTTTTTTATCACTTTCTAGACATCGAAACGGGGCGCCGGGTTTGGCAATGCGAGTTGTCGACAATCGACTCGGCTTTCCTGTTCGCAGGTGCCTTGACCGTTGCCACCTACTTTGATGGCGACACGGCCGCTGAGGCTGAAATCCGCCAGCTCGCGATGGCGCTTTACGAGCGTGCCGACTGGAATTGGGCCTGCGATGGCGGTGCAACTTTAACGCATGGCTGGCGTCCGGAGAGCGGTTTCATTCCCTATCGATGGCGTGGCTATGATGAAGGCCTGCTGCTCTACATCATTGGTCTGGGATCCCCAACTCACCCTTTGCCGCCCGAGTGCTATGCCGCCTACACCGAAACCTACGAATGGCGGAATATCTACGGCCGCGAGTTGTTGTATTCAGGACCGCTTTTTACCCATCAACTGTCGCACATGTGGATAGACTTTCGAGGCATCCGCGATGCGTTCATGCGCCACCATGACACCGACTATTTCGAAAACAGTCGGCATGCGACATATATCCAGCAACAATACGCAATCCGCAACCCGATGAACTTTGTAGGGTATGGCGAACATTGTTGGGGGTTCACCGCATGCGACGGCCCGGGTTGGGGTAAGCGGACGATAGATGGGGTCGATCGGGAGTTCTTCGACTACGTAGCCCGCGGGGCTCCTTTCGGACCTGACGATGGGACTATCGCGCCATGGGTCGTTGTCGCCTCGCTGCCGTTCGCGCCGGAGATTGTCGTGCCAACTGTCCGCAACTTTGCGCGGATGAAGCTCGGTATGACGCGGCTTTACGGCTTCAAACCGTCGTTTAACCAGACATATGCGGTGGAAAACAGTCAAGCCGGATGGTGGGTAAGCCCTTATCACTTCGGCATCGACCAAGGACCGGTGGTGCTGATGATCGAAAACTATCGGACCGGCTTGCTCTGGAACATCATGCGCCAATGCAAGCCCATCGTGACCGGGTTGAGACGTGCGGGATTTTCAGGGGGCTGGCTTTAGATTGGATGCCGCTTGGATTCTATCGCCTCACGCCCGCGGATGCCAACTCTCGCCTTCGTTGTCAATTGGTATCTTCCGGGCATGCGAAGGCGAGCTGGATTACTTCAACTTGGCGGGATCAAGGGGTCGGCGGCTGTTTTGTTCGCCGCATGCTCAGTCGACAATATGATAGCCGCCGTCCACATAGAGCTCCTACCCAGTGATTGGGCGCGCGGCGCTTCTCGGGCCGAAAGGGTTGATCATGCGCATTACATCGGTTTCAGGGTGCTGTTATGAGTGCAAGCGTGTGGCGGGCGATCATCAGTTCCTCATCCGTCGGCAGGACGTAGAGCGCGACGCGGCTCGCAGAAGTGGAAATGAGCACCGCGCCCGCTTCGTTGGCCGCGGGATCGAGTTCGGCTCCCAGCCAGGCAAGCCGTTCGGCGATGCGAGCGCGGATTGGCGGCGAATTCTCCCCGACGCCAGCCGTAAAGACGAAAGCGTCAAGACCTCCAAGCGCGGCGGCAAGCATGCCGGCACTGAGCGCACAGCGATGGACGAAGTGATTGATGGCGAGGGCCGCACGCGGGTCATCGCTGGCAAGAAGATCGCGCATGTCGGCCGAAATGCCTGACAGCCCCTTCAGACCGGACGCCCTGTAGAGAAGGTCAGTAACCTCCCCCATGGTCATTCCTCTGTGATCGAGCAGGTATAGCACGATGCCGGGATCCATCTGGCCCGGGCGGGTGCTCATCGGCAAGCCATCGAGTGCCGTGAAGCCCATCGTAGTCTCAAGGCTGCGTCCGTCCATCAGCGCGCACATGGACGCACCGCTGCCGAGGTGGGCAACTATGATGCGTCCACCGGCGATTCCGGGCGCGACTTCGGCCAACCGCTCGGCAATGTATTCGTAGGACAGGCCATGAAAGCCGTATCGTCGTACTCCGTGCTCGTAGTAGTCCCAGGGTAAGGCGTAGCAATCAGTATGCGGGGCGTGGCCGCGATGGAAAGCGGTGTCGAAACAGGCGACCTGCGGCACATCCGGATTGATTTCCATCGCGAGGCGGATCGGCGCGAGGTTGTTCGGCTGGTGCAGCGGAGCAAGCTCCTGGAAAGTCGCAAGCTTGTCGAGTGTGTCGCGGTCTATGAGGATCGGTTTCGCATAGTCCGGGCCGCCATGAACGACGCGATGACCAGTGGCACGGAGCGTGAAACCCTTAAGGGTCAGCAACCACGCACGGATTTCAGCGATTGCCGCCGGCAGGTGGTCGACTACCTCCGGCGCATATCGACGATCAACCAGGACCGTTCCGTCGGCGGCGCTCGCCGCTAGACGGGGCCGTACTCCGATGCCATCGATCTGGCCGCGAATGCGGCAATTGGGGCCGGTGTCGGCGATCTCAAAGATCTGGAACTTTAGGCTTGACGAGCCGGCGTTGACGACAAGGATCGCGTCCATGGTTCAGGCCGCCACTTGTGTCACACGCCGCCGGGCGGCGGAATGGATCACCACACGGGGCTGACCGAGCCCGACCGTCGTCCAGAGGTCGATTGCATTCTGCACGATGTCGCGTTTAACATCGAGGTCGGGAGAGATGTTGATCGCCGCGTCGGTGATGAAGAGCGTGTCGGCGTGGTCAGGCACATCCATCACGAAGATATGGCTGACGCGGCGTTCGGTGCGCAGGCCGGTGGCGGGGGCCGTGATGTCGCGCATCAGTTCGTCCGTATGGAGGCTGCCCTTCATGAGGAACTCGCCCTTTCCCTCTCGTACCAGGACGACTGCCTTCGCCGCAGCGGCGTGGCTATTTGGAACGTCGACGATTTCGTGCTCTTTCAGATCAAGCCCATTCTCCGCGGCCACCGTCTGAATTCTTGCGGCGGGCTCCACCAGGACTGGTACGATCAGTCTGTTCTCGGCGTCAAGCGCGCCCTGCAATGACGTCTCGTCGCAGGGATGCGCCACGATCGTGACGGCAGGCGCAACCTCCCGTGCAGCGGCAATCAGTCGGTCGTATTTTGATTGTTCAGGTTTGGTCGTGGAAAGGTCGGTCATTGGGAAGCTCCCTCTGCTTCGATCAGGATGCGTTGCGAACGCGAGCGCTCTTGCTTGCCGGTCCGCGGACTGGGTTGCTGCCGAATTCCTCCTTGCCGAGGCTGAACAGCTCGGCCACACGATCGAGGCAATCGGCTCCCGCCGGCTTCCAACGCCCGACGACACCAGCAGCTCGCGCAGGGCCTCGATGGCCTTTCGGCGCTCGTCCATGTCCGCCGGCAGGAGTGCCGGAATTGTCCCAAGGACCCGGGCTCGTCGATCAAGAGGACGAAATACTGTTCTCGCATCATCGTCTTGAACCCAGCCAGCGTCAATCGACCTGCGCTGGCACGACTTTCGTAGCCGAGGCGCAAGGGGTGGGGATGCCGCATCGGCCACCGGCGGCGTAATGGCCGCCCGGACGGCTGGCTAGGCAAAGACGCGGTAGTTCGCGAGATTGATCTCCGAAAGTCGGGCCGCAGCGGCGGAGCGATGTTCGTCCTCGATCTCATTGCCGGCGGCCCTACGGGCATGCGTGTTTGCCAGCGGCTTCCAATAAGCAATCGATCCAGTGACTCGATTGCCCGCCGAGCGGGCTGCTCCACGAGGAGCGTTTTGATTTTTGGAGGGAAAGATTTGGTTGCGGGGGCCCGAAGCCACTGAGACTTGTAACTTCGGCGGAACAGCCGGTGTTATTTGGAAGAAATTTCCCACTACGCCGTAACAAAACGTCGGTACCGACCGGCTCAAGCCATTTGCCTATGGAACAATAAAATCGGTACGGCGCTATCGAAAGCGCGCGCTTCGCAAGCGACCTCCGCCACATCCGGACCGACCCGGTCTTGCTCCGCCAATGACAATAATCTTGTGAAAAATCCGATTTTAGGGCACAATTTTTGAACGCATCGGAAGTTGCGGCGCAATCTCAAATCCGGCCGTCTCGCGCCGGGTAGCAGTTCGCGTCGGAGGGTCGGCGTCGATGGATCAGGGGTTCTTTCTTCTGTTCGCTACGGTGTCCGTGATCACCGCCTTGACGCTGGTCTTGGCCCGGAATCCGGTTCACAGCGCATTGGCATTGATGGCGTGCTTCCTGCAGATATCGGCAATCTTCGTCTTGCTCGAGGCGCCGCTGCTCGCGGTCATCCAGATCTTTGTCTATGTCGGCGCGATTATGGTCCTGTTCGTCTTCGTGATCATGATGATCGATGTGCGCGAAGCGGTCTTGCAACGGTTCTTGCCGGGCGGCAACATGGCGGCTCTGGTGTTGCTCGTCCTGCTTGGGATCGAGATGGTTGCGCTGGTGCTCTGGAGCGGCCGCTTTTCGCTCACGCAGCCCGTCACCGTGCGCGGTGGCGATCAGGTCAGGCAGCTCAGCACAACGCTGTTCGCCGACTATCTCCTGCCGTTTGAAGTTGCGTCCGTCATCCTGCTGGCCGCCCTGATCGGGGCCATCGTGCTGGCGCAGAAGGAGCAGCGGTGATGGTTCCGCTCTGGTGGTATATTTTGCTCGGAGTGGCGCTGTTCGTGATCGGAGCGGCGGGCGTGCTGCTCAGGCGCAACATTCTGGTCGTGCTGATGTCGCTGGAGCTGTTGCTCAACTCGGTCAACATCAATTTCATCGCTTTCGGGCGTTACTACGCCGATTTCCGCGGTCAGATTTTCGCGATCTTCGTCATCGCAATCACCGCGGCGGAGGTTGCCGTCGCCCTCGGAATCCTGGTCGCCCTCGTGAGGAACAAATCTACCCTCAAGGTCGACGACGTGACCATGATGAAAGGATAGAGGCTTGGACCCGGTGGTATCGATCCGGCCGCTACTTGCCGTCGCCGTCGCGGGCCTGGCGGCCCTTGCAGTTCTTCTCCTGAACAACCGCGAGAAACTCCGCGATATCGTCTCGCCATTGGCGGCAATCGCCATGTTCGCAATTGTCGTCTCGATGGCGCCCACGGTGCTGGCGGGCGGGACGGTCGAATTGCGCCTGTTTGAGGTTCTGCCGGGGATTGACTTGGCTTTCCGGGTCGATGCGCTCGGCATGGTGTTTGCCACCGTCTCGTCGCTGCTGTGGATTGTCGCGGCGATCTATTCCATCGGCTACATGCGGCACTTGAACGAGCATGCGCAGACCCGGTTCTTCGCCTGCTTTGCCGCCAGTCTCGCGGCAGCGGTCGGAGGCGCCTTCGCCGCCAATCTGTTCACGCTGGTGATCTTCTACGAGATGCTCACCCTCGTTACCTATCCGCTCGTTTACCACCACGAAGACGAAGAGGGATGGACGGGCAGCCGCAAGTACCTGGTCTATTTGATGGGAGCGTCAAAGAGCGTGCTTCTCGCCGCGCTGGCGCTGACCTACCACATTGCGGGATCGCTCGACTTTGTCACGGGGGGCCTGCTGGCAGGGAGCGATGCTTCGGCGGCGCTGCTGACAGTCGTCTATTTCTGCTACCTCTTCGGCTTCGCCAAGGCTGCGGTGATGCCGATGCACGCATGGCTGCCTGCCGCGATGGTGGCGCCGACACCGGTCAGTGCGCTCCTGCATGCCGTGGCCGTGGTCAAGATGGGCGTGTTTTGCGTGCTGCGGTTGGTGTTCCATGTGTTCGGCACGGGGCTGGTGGACGGGCTAGGACTGGGCATCGCCACGGCCTATCTGGTCTCGTTCACGATTCTGATGGCGTCGGTCTACGCCCTGACGCGGGACGACCTGAAGGCGCGGCTCGCCTATTCGACGGTCAGCCAGCTCTCCTACATCGTGCTGGGCGCGGTTCTGCTCTCGCCGGTCGCGATGGTCGGCGGGATCATCCACATCGCGGCGCATGCATTCTCAAAGATCACACTGTTTTTCTGCGCCGGGTCGATCTATTGCGCGTCTGGCAAGCGCAACATCAGCGACATGGCTGGTATCGGCCGCCGGTTGCCCTGGACGATGGGGGCGTTCTTCGTCGGCTCACTCAGCATGATCGGCGTGCCACCGACTGCGGGGTTCGTGAGCAAGTGGTATCTGGCGCGAGGCGCGGTGGAGGCGGGGGAAATCGCGTTCCTGATCGTGCTCCTAGCGAGTTCGGTCCTCAACGCCGCTTATTTCCTGCCGGTCAGCTATGTCGCCTTTTTCGGGACGGAGGCGCAAGGGAGCCCGGCAACGGTCCGTGAAATTCCGATGGTGACGATCCCGCTAGTTGCGACCGCCATCCTGTCGGTGGCGATGGGCATCTTCCCCGACTATTTCGTCGCCTTGGCGGAAGGAGTTGTCAGGTGATAAAGCGCTTGGTCGATTTCTTTGGCGACGGAAAGTATGCGACCGAACGGCGTCGGCTTTTCTATCTGGTGCTCGTCCTGATCGTCATCGCCGACTTCCTGGTGCCGCGCGAACACGCCGAATACCCGTGGGACCGTCTGCCGGGCTGGTCGGCCGTCTACGGCTTCTTATCCTGCGTGCTGCTGATTTTCGTTTCCAAGTTCCTCGGCCATCGGGCTGGGCTCATGCGGCGCGAGGACTATTATGACTGACTTCGTCCATCCCGCCCTGCTGTTCATTCTCGGTGCCCTGCCGATCCCCTTTCTGAACGGGTCGATCCGCAAGGCCTATCTGCTGCTGATCCCGATACTTGCGATCCTCACCGTGCTCACGATGCAGTCAGGCAGCTACGGCGCGGCATCGTTCATCGGGCAGGAAATCCTCATCGCGAAGGTCGACAAGCTGAGCATCGTCTTCGCAACGGTCTTCACCATTATGGCGCTGATCGGAACGGTCTATGCTCTGCACCTGACGCGCCCCGGCCAGCATGTCGCTGCGTTCGTCTATGTCGGCAGCGCGCTTGGCGTGGTTTTCGCCGGCGACTACCTGACCTTGTACCTGTTCTGGGAAGGCATGGCGTTTGCCTCTGCCTATCTGGTTTTCGCCCAGGGCGGCCGACAGGCGATCGCCGCCGGGTTCCGGTATCTCATGGTCCATATCACTGGCGGCGTCGTCCTACTTGGCGGCGTCATTCTCTACGGGCTCTCGACTGGCTCGCTGCTCTTCGGCCCGATCGCAGGYGAGATGGGCGTCGGCGCTTACCTGATCCTTGCCGGGTTCATGCTCAACGCCGCTGTGCCGCCGCTCAACGCCTGGCTGACCGACGCTTACCCGGAGGCGACTGTCACCGGCGCGGTGTTCATGAGCGCCTTCACCACCAAGACCGCCGTCTATGTGCTGGCTCGGGCGTTTCCGGGAACTGAACTTCTCGTTTGGCTCGGCACCGCGATGGCGCTCTACGGCGTCGTCTACGCGGTGCTGGAGAACGACTGCCGCCGGCTACTGGCCTATCACATCGTTAGCCAGGTGGGCTACATGGTGGCGGGCGTCGGCATCGGCACCGAGATGGCGGTGAACGGGGCCACCAGTCATGCCTTCGCACATATCCTCTACAAGGCGCTCTTGTTCATGGGTGCTGGGGCGGTGATTTACGTCACCGGCCGGCGCAAGCTCACCGAGCTTGGTGGGCTCTACAAGACCATGCCGGTGACCGTGGCGCTCTACATGGTTGGCGCTTTCGCGATTTCGGCATTTCCATTCTTCTCGGGCTTCGTCACCAAGTCGATGGTGGTGGCCGCCGCCGGACAGGATCACCGCGCTGTGATGGTGCTCGCGCTGACGATGGCGTCGGCGGGGACGTTCCTGCACACCGGACTGAAGCTGCCGTACTACATGTTCTTTGGCACCGACCGTGGGCTGGAGGCGCGGGAGCCGCCCCGCAACATGCTGGTTGCGATGGGCATGGCGGCGGTGCTCTGCATCGCGATCGGGGTGTTCCCTCAGCCGCTTTACGATCTTCTGCCCTATCCGGTGGACTACGAACCTTACACCGGCGTCCATGTCACCGAGAGCCTTGGCGTGCTGATGTTCACCGCCTTGGGTTTTGTCATATTCCTCAGGGCGCTCGACCCCGAGAACACGATCAGCATCGACACCGATTGGTTCTACCGCAAGGGCGCTCGGGTCTTCATGTGGATCGCCGGAAAACCGCTGGCGCGCTACGAGAAGGCGGTGAGCGACGTGTCCGAGACTGCTGTGTTGCCTTTCCTGCATGGGGCGGCGCGAATGGGACTGCGGATCGATGTCACCGGCCTTGACGCCGTCGTGAACGGCGTCGCCCGCTCGATCCTGCGCGGCGGCGGGCGGCTCCGGCGGCTCCAGACCGGCGTCGTGACCCATTACGCGCTGGCGATGATCGCTGGTGTGATCGCAGCCGCCGTGGTCTTCGCCGTGGTATGGCGGTAGGGGGCGCGATGGGATTGCCGCTTCTGAGCTTCATAATTTTCACGCCCGTCGCCGGGGCAGCGGTTCTGATGTTTCTCCGCGGCGACGATGCGGTGCGCTGGACAGCGCTGGGTGTCACAATCCTTGACCTCGCCCTCTGCATCGCCATGCTGGCCGGATTCGACACCACGACCCACGAGATGCAGTTCACAGAGAAGCGCCCTTGGGTGCCCGCGCTCGGGATCACTTATGCGCTTGGTATCGACGGGATAAGCGCGCTCTTCGTGTTCCTGACCGCGTTGCTGGGTTCGATCTGTGTGCTCGCCTCGTGGGTTGCGATCGACCGCAAGGTCAAGGCGTTCATGGTCAGTCTGCTCTCCATGCAGGCGCTGATGCTGGGGGTGTTCTGCGCGCTCGACCTGTTCTTGTTCTACGTTTTCTGGGAAGCGATGCTGATCCCGATGTACCTGATCATCGGCGTCTGGGGTGGCGAAGGCCGGATCTATGCGGCGTTCAAGTTCTTCCTCTACACGCTGGCGGGCAGCCTCCTGTTCCTCATCGGTGTCATCGTGCTCTATTTCAACGGCGGCGAGACCTTCGACATCCTCGCGCTGACAGCGCAGGATTTGCCGTTCCCGGTCCAGTCCTGGCTGTTCTTCGCCTTCCTGATCGCCTTCGCCGTCAAAGTGCCGATGGTGCCGGTCCATACCTGGCTGCCGGACGCCCATGTACAAGCGCCGACCGCGGGCAGCATCATCCTGGCGGGCGTACTCCTGAAGATGGGCGCCTATGGGTTCCTGCGGTTCTCGCTGCCGATGCTGCCGGAGGCGTCGGTGTATTATTCGACGCTGATGCTTTCGCTTTCGGCGCTTGCGATCGTCTATGGCGGGTTGCTTGCGCTGGCGCAGGACGACCTGAAGAAGCTGGTGGCCTATTCCAGCATCAGCCACATGGGCTTCGTGACGCTGGGGATTTTTGCATTGAACCTGCGCGGGCTCGAGGGCGGCATCCTGCAAATGTTCAATCATGGCGTAACGACGGGCGCCCTGTTCCTGTTCGTCGGCCTGATTTACGAGCGGACACATACGCGCAGCATCGCCGAATATGGCGGGTTGATGAAGGCAGCACCCGTCTACACAGCGTTTCTCGCGCTGTTCACCCTATCGTCAATGGCGCTGCCGGGAACGAATTCGTTCATTGGCGAATTGCTGGTGTTGTCCGGCGGGTTTGCGGCCAACCTGGCCATCGGCGCGGCGGCCGTTTTGGGCGCGTTGCTGGGCGCGGCCTATCTGCTTGGCATGTACAGGAAAGTCGCGCTCGGTCCCGCCAGCGTCGGCGCCCGGTTCAAGATATGCGACGTGAACGCCCGCGAGATGGCAGCGATCCTGCCGCTGGCCGTGTTAGTGCTGTGGGTCGGGCTCTATCCGAAACCCTTTCTCGGCATCATCGACGTCTCGGTGAAGCATCTGCTGGCTCAGGTGCACGATAAGGGGAGCGGCCCATGACCGCCGCAGCACTTTTCCAGTCGGCTCTCGCAAGCCTGCCCGAGATCGTGGTGATCACTGGAGCCTGCATCCTGCTGATCCTGGGACAGCTTGTGCGCAGGGGGCAGGAATATTTCCTGGTCTGGGCTTCCGTCGCGATCGTGCTGATTGCCGCCTTGGCGACACTCATTCTTTCGAGCGAGGTGCGGCCGGCCTATACGGGCATGTTCGTCGCCGACCGCTTCGCGGTCTTCTTCAAGTTCGTGTTCTACCTGGCCACCATCCTGACATTCCTCCTTTCGCGAAAATATGCGGATATCGAGGGGATCGGGAGCAGCGAATACTATGTCCTGCTGCTCTTTGCGCTTTCGGGAATGATGATCATGGCCTCGGCGACCGATCTCCTCTCGATCTATGTGGGCCTCGAACTGATGGTGCTCTGCACCTATGTGCTGACCGGATTCCTGCGGCGAGAGCGGCGGTCAAACGAAGCGGCGCTGAAATACGTGATCCTTGGCGCGGTCTCGACCGGGATTTTCCTTTACGGCGTTTCGCTGGTCTACGGGCTCACCGGCACGACGCAGCTGGACGGGATGGCTGCGGCGGTCACCGGCGATCCGCTCGATCCCGGATTGCTGCTGGCGGTGGTCTTCATCGTCGCGGGGCTGGTCTTCAAGGTCGGCGCGGTGCCGTTCCATATGTGGTTGCCGGACGTCTATGAAGGCGCGCCGACGACGATCACCGCCTTCATGTCAGTCGGCCCCAAGGCGGCGGGGTTCGCAGTGATCCTGAGGGTGTTCCTCAACCCGCTGGTAGCAGCCTCGGACGTTTGGATCATCGTCGCGGTCATTGCCGTGGTCACGATGGCGCTCGGCAGTTTCGTGGCGCTGGTGCAGGATAATTTCAAGCGGCTCCTCGCTTATTCCAGCATCGCCCATGCCGGGTTCGCCCTTTTCGGCGTGGTGGCCGGCGGTGCCGACGGGATCGCCAGCGTGATGCTCTACCTGCTGATATACTCTTTGATGAATCTCGGCATTTTCGCTACTGTCATCATGATGCGGAACGGCAATTTCTCGGGCGAGGTTATCGAAGACTACTCGGGTTTCGCCAAGTCCCGTCCCGGGCTCGCGCTTCTGATGCTGCTCTATCTGTTCTCGCTCGCCGGCATTCCGCCAACGGCCGGGTTCTTCGCCAAGTTCTACGTGCTGGTCGCGCTCGTCGAGCGAGGGTTCGTCATGCTGGCGGTGATCGCAGTGCTGCTGAGTGCTGTTGCCGCCTACTTTTATATCCGCATCGTCATGGTGATCTACATGCGCGAGCCGGAAAGGACGTTCGACCCGGCGCTGACGCCCTTGGTGCGCGCGACGCTCGCCTTCACTGCTGCGGGCACCATCGGCATCGGCCTGTTCCCCGCCTGGTTTTTAAGACTTGCCCAGCATTCCGTGTTGGCGGCTGACCGATTGAATTTGCAATGATCTGTCCGACGGAATAAACTCAAAGCTCAAGAAAGGATTGCCCAAGTTGCTTCCCGGGGCGACTGCATTACGGTCCTGAACAGGACGGTCGCGGCCTGAGGAAAGCAGTCAGTGGGTAACCGGTGCAGTGCGATATGGCTGCGATGGAATTCTTGCCGGTTCTTTTTATGATCGTCGGAGTCGTTCTGGTGACGGGCGCGACGCTTTTTGTCTCTTCGCTGCTGCGTCCGTCCAATCCCTATCCCGAAAAGAACATGCCTTATGAGTGCGGCATGGACGCCGCGGGTGAGGCCGCCGCGGGGCGCTTCAGAGTGCCGTTCTTTATCCTTGCGATCCTGCTGGTCGTCTTCGATGTCGAGACGATGTTCCTCTTTCCCTGGGCCGCCGTCCTGAAAGACATCGGGCTGGTCGGCTTTGTCGAGATGTTCGTCTTCATAGTGCTGCTTCTTGTGGGCTTCGCCTATGCCTGGCTGAAGGGAGCACTCGAATGGGAGGCGTAAACAACGCGATCCGCGACAGCGTGCTGTTCACCACGGCCGAGAGCGTTATCAACTGGAGCCGGAGCTCGGCGCTGTGGCCCGAGACCTTCGGAATTGCCTGCTGCGCCATCGAGATGATCTCGGCGGGGTGCGCCCGCTATGATCTCGACCGGTTCGGCGTGGTGTTCCGGCCTTCGCCGCGCCAGTCCGATGTGATGATCATCGCCGGCACAGTAACGCGGAAGTTCGCGCCCGTGGTGCGCCGCCTCTATGACCAGATGCCGGAGCCCCGCTGGGTCATCGCCATGGGCACCTGCGCCATCTCGGGCGGGGTCTACAACACCTACGCGGTGGTGCAGGGAGCGGAAACCTTCGTGCCGGTGGACGTGCATGTGCCCGGCTGCCCGCCGCGGCCCGAGGCGCTGATGCATGGATTCCTGCTACTTCAGGAGAAGATCAAAAAATCCCGAGCACTGGCCGGGACTCCTCTGGGTCGGGTTGCAGCGTCATGAGTGTGGAGACGCCCCTCATCCGCACTACGATCACGGAGCGTTTCGGCGAGGCAATCGACGATCTTGGCTTCGCGCATGGTGTATATGCCTTCGCCGCTCCGCCTGACATGATCGTCGAGCTTTGCCGGTTTCTGAAGGAACACCCGGCGTTGCGGTTCAACTTCCTGTCGGACATCTGCGGGGTCGATCATTATCCTGAGATGCCACGCTACGAGACGGTGTACCACCTCTATTCGCTACCGAACAAATTGCGCGTTCGCATCAAATGCCGCCTCGCCGATCCGCCGCGGGTCCCGTCGGTGACGGGGATCTGGCGAACCGCCAATTGGCATGAGCGAGAAGCCTGGGATATGTACGGGATCAGGTTCGAGGGCCACCCCGATTTGCGCCGGATCTACATGTGGGAAGGGTTCGAGGGCTTCCCACAGCGCAAGGATTTTCCGCTCCGTGGCTACAAGGACAAGCTGAACCCGTTTGGCGCCGAAGGCACGCCACCGACGCAGCCCGACCTCGCCACCAAGAACATTCCATAAGGGAGGCCGCTCCACGCCGGGAACTTAAAATGACCGAAGTCACCGAACTGATCAGGCCGCAAGGCGAAGCGTTCGACACCAAGGAGGTGCTTCTCAATCTCGGCCCCCAGCACCCCAGCACGCATGGGGTTCTTCGGCTCGTCCTGGAATTGGACGGCGAGTACGTCAAGCGCGTGGACCCACACATCGGCTACCTCCATCGCGGCACCGAAAAACTGGCGGAGAGCTTCACCTACACCCAGATTTTTCCGCTCACCGACCGGCTCGACTACCTCTGTCCACCGTCGAACAACCTCGCCTTCGCGCTGGCGGTGGAGAAACTCCTCGGCATAGAAGCACCGATCCGCGCACAATATATCCGCGTGATGATGGCCGAGCTGGCGCGGATCTCCGGCCATGTCTTGATCACCGGCGCGCTGCCGATGGACCTCGGCGCCATGACCGCCTTGCTTTACGCCATGCGGGAGCGCGAAATGATCATGGACCTCCTGGAAATGATCAGCGGTGCACGCATGCACACGTCCTTCTGCAGGGTTGGCGGAGTGCGCGAGGACCTGCCTGACGGTTTCCTTCCCAAGATCAGGGAGTTCTGCGACATCTTCCCGAACCGGATCCGCGACTATGAGCGGTTGCTCGAAAACAACCGGGTGTTCCTGAAGCGCACGCAGGGGATCGGCGTGATCTCCGCCGAGGACGCCATCGATCTTGGCCTGAGCGGTCCGAACCTGCGCGCTTCGGGCGTCGACTGGGACATCCGTCGCGACGAGCCCTATGAGATCTATGACCGGCTCGACTTCAACGTCATCACGCGCGACGAGGGCGACTGCTATGCGCGCTGGCAATGTCGGGTCGAGGAAATGCGCGAGAGCGTCCGGATCATCGAGCAATGCCTCGACCAGATGCCCGAGGGGCCGTTCCAGATCGACATGCCAACAATCGCCTTCCCGGTGGACAAGGACAAGGTGCATTGCTCGATGGAAGCACTGATCCAGCATTTCGACCTGTCGGCCTATGGCTTCAAGGTGCCGAAGGGCGAGGTCTATTCGGCGATCGAGGCGCCAAAGGGCGAGCTTGGCTTCTATATCATCAGCGACGGGTCGCCAAAACCATTCCGCATGAAGGTGCGGGCACCCTCGTTCGTCAACCTTCAGGGACTGTTCGGGGTGACCAACGCCCGCTATCTGGCGGACATGATCGCCGTGCTCGGCAGTCTCGACCCAGTGATGGCGGAGGTGGACAAGTAGCAGGGATTTGAATGCAATGACCATGCGCGAAAAGATAAAAGAGGCAGCGGCGCGGTATCCCGACCAGCGCTCGGCGATCATGCCCGCGCTTCTGATYGCGCAGAGGGAGCATGGCCATCTGCCTGGTCAGGTGCTGGAAGAAGTCGCCGACATTCTCGGAGTCGAACGGATCTGGGTCTACGAGCTGGCGACCTTTTATACGCTCTTCCATACCGAGCCGGTGGGCATGTTCCACCTGCAACTCTGTGACAATGTTTCCTGCATGCTGTGCGGAGCCGAGGACCTGCTGAAGCATCTGGAAACGGCGCTGGCGATCAGGAAGGGCGACACCACGCCGGACGGGCTGTTCACGCTTTCCTCCGTCGAGTGCCTCGGTGCCTGCGAGATGGCTCCGGTGATGCAGGTCGGCGACGATTACCATGGTGCCCTTGATGTCGCGCGGATAGATGCACTTTTGGGCAACCTGCGGGCTACGACGGAACGGGTCGCGAGCATCGAGCCCTCTGCGCGACCGCAGGGAGAGTAGCGCGATGTTCGAGCCGGTTCTCCTCAAGAATGTCGCCGTGCCGGACAGTCACCAGCTGTCGACCTACGAGGCTGGCGGCGGCTACCAGGCACTGGCCAAGGCGCTGCGCGAATACACGCCTGACGAGGTTGTTAACCTCGTCAAACAGTCCAACCTGCGCGGTCGCGGCGGTGCCGGATTCCCGACGGGCATGAAATGGAGTTTCGTGCCGAAGCAGGTCGACAAGCCGAAATATCTTTGCTGCAACGCCGATGAGGGCGAGCCAGGCACCTTCAAGGACCGGATCATCATGGAGCGCGATCCGCATCAACTCATCGAGGGGCTGGCGGTAAGCGCCTATGCGATTGGGGCCAAAACTGCCTATGTCTACATCCGCGGAGAAT
Organism: Rhizobium sp. P1_E1; assembly: GCF_056406015.1. Taxonomy (NCBI): domain Bacteria; kingdom Pseudomonadati; phylum Pseudomonadota; class Alphaproteobacteria; order Hyphomicrobiales; family Rhizobiaceae; genus Rhizobium; species Rhizobium sp. P1_E1. The sequence goes on from NZ_JBFUAY010000025.1 coordinate 70,225, forward strand.
ATGTGACGGCGATCCGTCGCCTGGAGCAGGCGATCGCCGAGGCACACGAAAAGGGTTATCTGGGAACGGGCATTCTGGGCTCGAATTTCGATTTCGCCGTCCACATCCACTGCGGCGCAGGCGCCTATATCTGCGGCGAGGAGACTGCGATGCTCGAGTCGCTCGAGGGCAAGCGGGCGCAGCCGCGATTGAAGCCGCCGTTTCCGGCCGTGGCCGGGCTCTACGCCAGCCCGACTGTGATCAACAATGTCGAGACGCTGGCCTGCGTGCCGCATATCGTGGCGCGGGGCGCGGACTGGTTCCGCGGCATCGGCCCGGACAAGAGCCCCGGCCCGAAGCTCTACTGCCTCAGCGGGCAGGTGCGCAAACCCGGCCTCTACGAGTTGCCGATGGGCACACCGCTGCGCGAGCTGGTCGAGGAACATGCCGGCGGGGCGTTGCCGGGACGCAAGATCAAGGCGGTGATCCCGGGCGGAGTCTCAGCGCCGGTCATCCCTGAGCACGGGCTGGACGTGAGGATGGATTTTGACTCGCTGGCTGCCGCCGGCTCGATGCTCGGTTCGGCTGGCGTTATCGTGATCGACGATAGCACCTGCATGGTCAAGGTCGCCACCAGGATCATCGAGTTCTTCCACCATGAGTCCTGCGGCAAGTGCACGCCCTGCCGGGAAGGATTGAACTGGGTCGTGAAGGTCCTGCGCCGGGTTGAAGGCGGGCATGGCGTACCCGGCGATCTGGAGCAGTTGGAGATGCTCTGCAAGGGCATTTTCGGCAATACGTTTTGTGCCTTGGGTGACGGTGCAGCGATGGGATTGCGTGCAGCACTCGCGCATTTCCGAGATGAATTCGTCGCCCATGTCGAGGAGCGGAGGTGCCCGTTTCACTGAAGAAGTGTGCTGGATCAGGGTTGTGAGGAAACCATGCTTAAAGTCACGATCGACGAACAAACGCTGGAAGTTGAGGCTGGCTCGACAGTACTGCAGGCCGCCCAGCGTTTGGGCATCGACGTCCCGACCTTCTGCTATCTGAAGCGGCTGCCGCCGCTGGCTTCGTGCCGCATGTGCCTGGTGGAGATCGAGGGCGTGCGGCGGTTGCAGCCGTCCTGCGCCACTGCGGCCACCGATGGCATGGTCGTGCGGACGAACACGCCTCTGATCGAGGAAACGCGCTCTTCCATGCTCGACATGCTGCTCGCCAACCACCCCCTCGACTGCCCGATCTGCGACAAGGGCGGCGAATGCGAGCTTCAGGACATGGTAATGGCCTACGGGCCCCGCGAAAGCCAATTCCGCGATGAAAAACGTGTGTTCCACTCCGAGGACATTCGTCTGAGCCCGGTCATCATCATGAACGTCAACCGCTGCATCCAGTGCCAGCGCTGCGTCCGGATGTGTGAGGAGGTCGTCGGTGCGGTGGCGCTAGGCACCGTCGAAAAAGGCATGGATACCGCCGTCACCGGCTTCGAGGGCAGTCTGGCGAGTTGCGACCAGTGCGGCAATTGCGTCGAGGTCTGCCCGGTCGGCGCGCTGATGAGCTTCCCCTACCGCTACAAGGCGCGCCCCTGGGATCTCGTAGAGACCGACACGGTCTGCCCGCATTGTGGCACCGGTTGCCAGCTGACGGTGGGCACGCGCAAGGGCGAGTTCATGCGGGTGCGCTCGAAGTGGGACGAAGGTGTCAACCACGAAACTCTCTGCGTGCGAGGACGCTTCGGCCTCGATTTCGTTGCAAGTCGGGACCGGATCAAGCAGCCAATGATCCGTCAGGATGGCGCCCTGGTTCCGGTTTCCTGGGACGAAGCGGGGGACTATCTGCGTCGGCGACTGTTGGCCGTCGAGAGCAAGGATGCCGGCGGGCTGGCCTCCCCTCGCCTGCCCAACGAGGTGCTTTATCAGTTCCAGAAGCTGATGCGAACGGTATTCCGGACCAACAACATTGATTGTTCGTCACGCTGGGCCGCGCCCTTCGATACGCTCGGCCCGCTACTGGGAACTTTCTACAGCCGCACGCCGCTGGACGACGTAATCGGCAACGACTGCGTGCTCGTCGTCGGAGGCAATATAACCGAGGAGAACCCGGTCACCGAATACCTGCTGCGGGACGGGGCGCGGCGGCGGCAGACCGGATTGCTCATGCTATCGGCGCGGCCATCGCGTCTGGACGCCGATGCCAGGGTGGTGGTTCGTGTGCCTCCGGGCGGAGAAGCGGCAAGCCTTGCGGCGGTGGTGGCCGGTCTTGTGGCGGCAGCTGGTCAGGCCTTGCCGGGCGGCTCTTTTGCGGACATCGACAGGCCGGCGGCGGGCGCCGGCAGTGACGGGCCGGATCGCCTGGCCGCCGCGCTCAAGGAAGGCCGCAGCGTCACCGTGCTTGTCAGCGTCGACCTCCTGAGATCACCCGAAGCGCGCGCGACGCTGCAGCAGCTCAACAACCTGCTGCACGTTCTCCGCCTGCTCGGCAAAGGCCCGGCGATGCAGTTTCTCTTCGACCGTGCCAACCAGATGGGCGCCTGGGACATGGGGGTCCTGCCGGCGGCTCTGCCGGGGCTGCGGGCGGTCGCCGATGACGCGGCGCGCGCAACTCTTGCGCGAAACTGGGGCGCCGAAATCCCGTCTGAACCCGGCGCGGATCTCGACGCCATGCTGGACCTCTGTGTCGGTGGGCGGATGGGCGCGCTCTACATCGTCGGAACCGACCCCCTGGTCGCCTATCCCGACCGGAACTTTGTGACGCGGGCGCTTGGCGCCGCCGATCTCCTGATCGTGCAGGACGCGTTCCTCACGGATACGGCGGGCATGGCCGAGGTCGTCTTGCCCGCGGCGGGCTACGGCGAGGAATCCGGAACGTTCACCAACAACGAGGGTCGGATCCAGAATGTTCGCAAATTCCGTGAGCCCGTTTTCGAGGCGCGAGGCAATCTGGCGATTGTCGACTTCGTCGCGGCGCTACGCAACCAGGCGCTGCGGCCATCGACGCAACCCGAAATTTTCGACGAGATTGCCCGGCTGGTTCCGGCCTATCAGGGGTTGACGCAGGACGGGCTTGGCGCCGACGGCGCTTTCACCAAGGCGGTGCCAACACTATCGGCTGGCATGCTCCCTGCGCCGCCGCCCGTCCCGACAGCAGCCGACCGGCTCATGCTGATCACCGGCGACTGCCTGTTCCACAACGGATATCTTTCCGAACGGTCGGACATCCTGAACACGGTCGCCAACGATCCCTATGTCGCGATGAGCGCGCAGGATACCGCGGAGCTTGGCCTTTCGGATGGCGATCAGGTAATCGTGCGTTCCGGCCAGGGCGAACTGACGGCGCAGCTCAAGGTCGACAGGCAGTTTCCCAAGGGCCTCGTCTTCGTTCCGGAAAACTATAGAGCCTTGCGTCTCAACAGCCTGCTGCGGCGGGGCGAATATCCATGCGCGGTGGAAGTTCAGAAGGCGCACGCCACTCTTGAGGTCGACCGCCCAGGCCGGATCTGGCGTGGGGTCTGAAGATTTGGGGTCGGGGCACCGCAAGGCTCTGCGGCAAGCTGCCCGCCCCGGCGTCTTCAGTGATACCTGGTCCCGCATATGTAATCCTGCAGATCCTGCTCTGTACGCTGCGCTTCGTCGAGCCTGTGTTTAACCACGTCGCCGATGCTGACCACGCCGACAACGTCGCCTCCATCCGTGACCAGCACATGGCGTGTACGCCGCTGGGTCATGATCCCCATCGCGACGGGCAGCAAATCCTGTGTCGAACACGTCGCCACATTGCGGTTCATGATGTCCGCGACCCGCTTTGCCGCCGCCTCGGCCCCGTATTCCGCCACCGCATTGCAGCAGTCCCGCTCCGACAGCGTACCGAGGTATTTGCCGTTCGATCGCCTGACGACGACGAAGCCGATATTGTTGTCTCGAAACAGCCGCAGTACCTCCACCATCGTCTGATYGGGGGCAACTGCGATGACCCCGACACCCTTGTTTTTCATGATTTCACCGACAAACATCTGAGCCTCTCTTTCCGAGCGTTTCGGTTTGACAGCTGGCGCGCGTTCATGTTCGCCGGATATTCCGCCACCAGTTGTAGCCCTGCGTCTCTTTCGTCTCGACAAGTACGTCCTTCTTCGTATTCAGGCGCGCGGCAACCACGCCGCCGCCGGTTGCCGCCTTACCCGGCTTGGCGAGCAGATCATCGCGCCCGATCACCAGGTCAGCTGAGGAAAAACTCGAGAATTCGTATTGTTGGCCAAGCGCGATCGCGTCCGCCGGGCAGGCGTCCTCGCACAGCCCGCAGAACAGGCAGCGGGCCGTGTCGATCTCGAATTTGGCCGGGTGCCGCTTGCCCTTCTCGTCCTCGTAGGGGACGACTTCGATACAGTCGCAGGGACAGATCCGCGCGCAGAGTTCGCAGRCCACGCACTTGATCTCGCCCTCTTCATCACGCGTCAGGAAGTGATGCCCGCGATAGCGGGAGTAGGGCAGCCACTTTTCCTTGTCCGGATATTGCATGGTCACGGATCTGGAGAACATGTAGCCGAAGGTCAGAGCCAAGGCGCTCGCCAGATCGGCAAAGAACGCCCAACCAATCCATGTTCCAACTCTGTCCTGCGCGCGCGACATCGCCGCCTCGCTACGGAGCCGCTACGACCCCTAAAAGTACACCGGTTATAATTATGTTCGCCATTGAAAGAGGAAGCAAGACTTTCCATCCGATCGCCATCAGTTGGTCGTAGCGGTAGCGGGGGAAAGTGAAGCGGAACCAGATAAACACATAGACGAAGAACGCGATCTTGAGCACAAACCACAGGAGCGGTGGCAAGGGAATCAGAACTCCGTTCCAACCGCCGAAGAACAGGATCACCACCAGGACCGACACAAGCAATACGATGGCATATTCGCTGACCATGAAGAAGGCAAAGCGGATACCGCTGTATTCGGTATGGAACCCGGCCCCCAGATCACCCTCCGCCTCCGCCAGGTCGAAGGGAATGCGCTGCGCTTCGGCGAGCCCGGCGACGAAGAACACGAAGAATCCGACCGGTTGGTAGACGATGTTCCAGACATCGGCCTGCGCCCGCACGATCTCGAGCAGGCTCATGGATTGCGCCAGCATGACCACGCCGATGACCGCGAACCCCATCGGGATCTCGTAGCTGATCATCTGCGCGCAGGTCCTGAGGCTGCCCAGAACAGCGTACTTGCTGTTGGAGGCCCAGCCGCCGAAGATGACGCCATAAACCTCGATCCCGATCACCGAGAAAACAAAAAGGAGCGCCACATTCATGTTGGAGACGTAGAGCGTGATCTCGTGGCCGAGCACCGAGACAGTTTCGCCGAAGGGGATCGCGACGAACACCACAAAGGGCGGGGCGAGCGCCAGGATTGGCGCCAGTTTGAACAGGAACCGGTCGGCCTCGGCCGGGATATGATCCTCTTTGGTCAGGAGCTTGATTCCGTCCGCCACCGGCTGCAACAGCCCGTGCCATCCCACGCGCATCGGCCCCATCCGCTGCTGCATGTGCCCGGCGATCTTGCGTTCCAGCCAGGTTAGCGGCAAGGGTAGCAACAGCAGGATCGCAATCAGCATCGCGACCTTCAAGACGATCAGGCCAAGGGCGACGATAAGTTCCATGATCCCGGCTACTTATTCATCGGGTTGAAGCGCACGACCGTACTTTGGCTCCGGCTATACAATGAGCACTGCGCGCACTTGTCAGACTACATGGTACAACGGCGACGCACCTCATACAATGCCGTCGCAGTTATGTCGTCGCTGGCTATGATGTGTCCGGGCTCAGGACGTTTTGAGACGAGTGGTTTCGCTGTGCAAGATGAAAGCTTCGCGTTTCCGCCGGTTGCAAGCTGGCGTCCGGGGAGCTGGACACACAGCAGAAACGCAAAAAGCTCCTCGAGGGTTATGTCGAGGAAGCGACTTGCATGGGCAAATTTGCAAGTATCGTTGGTTGCGGGGGCAGGATTTGTAGTTTTCTGTCCCGCTGCGTCGGCTTGGCCTTCTTGCCGGCCCCTGAAGAGGCGTTAACSTCGCCYCGTTACCAAACGCAMAAAGCCCGCACGAGGCGGGCTTTTGAATATTGTCTTATGTATTTTGGTTGCGGGGGCAGAATTTGAACCGTCCTTCGGACCCTTCAGGTTATGGTCCGCAGGACGATGAGCTACCATCGCCAGGGAAAGCGAAGCTTTTCCGCCAGCGATAAGAAGGTATTTGCTGATCTTCAGAGAGGGATTTGGTTGCGGGTGACCTTGCCCCGTTGAAATAATCCATTTTGAAGTAAGCTCTGGCCCATTGAGAGGACCAGGGAATGAAGCGCAATCGTTTCACAGACGAACAGATCATCGGCATTCTGAAGGAGCACGAGGCTGGCGCGCCGGTCTCGGAGCTTTGCCGCAAGCACGGCGTCAGCGATGCCAGCATCTATAAATGGAAAGCCAAGTTCGGCGGCATGGACGTATCC
>NZ_JBFUAY010000026.1:0-55890 GCF_056406015.1 Rhizobium sp. P1_E1
GCGCTCTGCACCACTGTTTTCGATAGGCCGATGCCGAGGCCGAGAATGCTGACCTGGATATCGGTCTCCTTCACCAGCGACGCCATGGCAGAGGTCAGCGTGTCCTTGGTCGAAACGTTCTTGATGGTCTTTGCCGCGATGTCGGCCGGCTGGAAGGTCAGCTTGGTCTTGCTGAGATTGGTCAGGTTGACATGGGCGAGTCCGGAGACGCTGAGCAGCGGCGCGTTCATCATCGTGGCGCGGCTGACACGCGGCGCGCTGCCGAAATTGACGAAGGCGTTGGGATCGACGTCGCCGAGCGACAGTTCCGCGACGCCGGGCACGACATCGACGCCGACGCTGGCGTTTCTGGCGCCGCCGCCGAGACAGGAGATGCTCGCAAGCTTGGCCTCGGCATGGGCGACTTCGAGATAAAGGGGCACGCGCACCTTCAGCCCGGCAAGCGAATTGGCGCCGAGCGCCGAAACATCGAGAGCCAGGCGCACCTGTGCGGTGCGGACGGTGGCGCCGGTGGCGCCGATCCCGTTCGAAGCGGCGTCCTTCGGCATCTCGCCGATCGCAAGCGTCAACTTGACCGTGGCAAGTCCAGGCACGGAGCCGTTGAGATTGGCTGCGACCTGCTTCTCCTGGTTTGCCGCAACGGCTGCCGCCGAAACAATATCCATCACGCTCGCCTCGGCCGAGAGGTGAGAACCGCTGCCGATGAGGCGCTCGCCGGCCGGGCCGAGGTTGAAGAGATCCTCGAGCCTGATCTTGACCTGCGAGGTGCCGAGCGCCTTTTCGATCGCGTCGAGCGCCTTGGTGACGKTGAGTGTCAGGCCGCCGGACTTGCCGAGCGTTTTCAGCAGGCGCGGATAGGAGATGTCGGTTGCCAGCAGCTCGTCATAGGTGCCGGCGGTGAGGTTGAGATCGGTCGCCAGCATATCGAGGAAGGGGAGCAGCTTGATATCGGCTGACGTGAGCGCCTCGTAATCGGCGACCTTCAGCGAGAGACTGGTGCCGAGCAGGCTGCCGAGCAGCGTGTTCAGCACGCCGCCATTGAGGCTTGCCAGCCGCGAGCCGATCGAGAAGGCAGCGAGTTTGGAGGCCGAGGCGGTGCCGACCGCCCTGAGGTTGGGAGCGGCGGCGAAGGCGGTGGCGAAGATCAGCTCCGCCTTCTGAGTGATGCCGACCTTGACGGCGTCATAGGGCTGGATGCCGGCGGCAAAACGGCTGCCGAGCGGTACCGAGGCATCGGCGAGATAGGTGCCGGGAGTGAATTCGGCGACGGCGTCGAATTGCTTGAGATCAGCCGTTGCCGGCAGCGAGCCCGTCTTCGTCGCATAACCCGTGTTGGTGCGGACGGCGATGTTGACGCCGTTCTGATCGAAATTGGCGACGAGGTTGTCGGCGGCGTGGCTGATGTCGGCGGCGGCGACGATGGCGCCGATATCGCTCAGCTGCTGCAGGCGGCGCTGCTGCAGCGTCATCATGCCGTAATCGACGCCCAGGCCGAGCGAATAGAGGATGAGCGGGGCTGAGATCGCTGCCATGATGGCGATATTGCCTGATGCATCGGTGGCGAAGCGGCTCAGGCGGGCCCCGAACATCGGCATCTCACAGGCCTCCCATCCGGATGGTCGCGAAGCGCCGGATCATGTGGTCGGGCAGGGGAAAGGTGTAGAGGTTCCAGATCGGCAGGTTGACGGTGTCATATTCCGCCGTCACGGTGAACTGGTTGGCATTGCCGGGGTCGGTGGTAACGGTGACATGCAACTTGCTCTTTTCGAGCAGCGGATGGTCGATGGTCGACTGGCTGATGAAATCATCGACCAGCTGCGATCGCTCCTGGCTGGTCATGCCGGCAACGGCGGTGCGCGCGGCATCGGCGGTCAACTGCTGCACTGCATGGGATGCGCTCAGATAGATGCCGTAGGCGATCATCGTCAGTACCACCAGAAGGAAGAGCGGCGCGACAATGGCGAATTCGATTGCTGCGGCGCCACGTTCGTTCGAAGGGAAACGTTGGAAAATTCTCATTTTTCACCTCGCAGGCTGACCGTGCAGAGTATCGATCAACGGTTGTGACTCTAGAGCCGTGGAGGTTAATTTTGGATTATCTAATAAACGTTTTGGATGTATTAGATTATTATGAAGTTCCTTTGTTTTGTTAGGAAAATAGCATTTTATTGAGGAATTTTCCTTATGTTGCAACCTATGGTGTGTTTCCGTGTTGGCTCGGGAGGTGCGCGCATAAGGAAATGCTACTTCCTGCTCCGTGCCGAAGTGTTGGCGTGATTGGCACAGGGCCGGCGGCCTTCAAGATTCCTGATGGTTCGTTCAGGGAAATGGATTTGACGCCRGAGCAGATCGGCGGCAACGTTCCCTTGGAAACAGCGGGGCGACGATGACCGAACAGCATACAGGCGGCTGCCTTTGCGGCGCCGTGCGATTTTCAAGTACGGCAAAGCCCGGACCTGTCGTCGGCTGCCATTGCTCGCAATGCCGCCGGCAGACGGGACTTTATTATGCCGCGGTCAATGTGGCGCGCGCGGCTCTGTCGGTAGAAGGCACTGAGGCGGTTCGCTGGTACCGGTCGAGCGAGGAGGCGCAGCGCGGCTTCTGTTCGAATTGCGGCTCCGCGCTGTTCTGGCAGGCGGACGGATCGGCGGAGATTTCGGTCATGGCGGGCGCCTTCGACACGCCGAGCGGCCTTGCCTTCGGCCATCATATCTACTGCGCCGACAAGGGCGATTTCTACGAGATATCGGACGGCTTGCCGCAATATGCGGTGAATCCGACTTAAAGGGCGTCGCATCGGATTCATGCGACGCCCTTTAGGTCTTCATTTGATACATGTCGTTATCACCACCGCTGCACACTTTTGGGCGACATGCATTAGCCCTTGGCGGCGAGCGCGGCACTGAGGCGGGCCACGTCCTCGCGTAGCCCCGTCAGCTCGGTCAGTACATGCATGTCGATCTTCTGATGCAGGGAGAGCACTTCGAGCTCGGCCTTGAGATTGACCTCATAATCCTTGGCGGCTTCGAAGCGGTCGCGCTCAGCCTGACGGTTCTGCGACATCATGATGATCGGCGCCTGGATGGCGGCGAGCATCGACAGGATCAGGTTCAGGAAGACGAAGGGATAGGGGTCGAAGGCGCCGCTCACCAGAATGATGGTGTTGATGACAGTCCAGGCGACGAGGAAGACAAAAAAGGCGATGATGAAGGACCAAGAGCCGCCGATGCGGGCGATGCTGTCGGCGATGCGCTCGCCGAAGGAGGCGTCGGCTGAGAAGGCGGCGTTGACGTCGGTCGAGATGACCTTGCGTTCGTGCGCTTTCGCCAGCACGCGCTTTTCGACGTCGCCGAGTTCGTCGGCCGGCTTGTCGAAATGATGGTGCACGAAGTCCGAAAGATTAGACATTGCCTGTTTCCGATGCCGGTTGTCGATACGGTCGCTTTCGGCGCCAGTATTCCGCTCCGCTAACAAATTGCAATGCGTATCGATGCCGCGCTGTGCCATGCGCGATCCGTTCATAAAAATTTCGTCGTCGCGAAGTGTCGCTTTCGACGCGAACGTGTTGCGGTCGCGAAAGGCGCAGGCTAAATAAATGACATGACACAGGAAAACGCTCTTTCTGATATCTTCCGTATCGCCATCGGCCAGCTCAACCCGACGGTCGGTGATGTCGCAGCCAATCTCGCGAAAGCGCGCGAGGCCCGCGCCGATGCGAGCCGGGAGGGCGCGCATCTGCTCGTCCTGACCGAGCTTTTCATCTCCGGCTATCCGCCGGAGGACCTAGTGCTGAAGCCCGCCTTCATCCGTGCCTGCTGGAAGGCGGTCGAGAGCCTGGCTGCCGACACTGCCGATGGCGGACCCGGCGTCATCATCGGTTTTCCCCGGCAGGACGAGACCGGGCGCTACAATTCCGTCGCCGTGCTCGACGGCGGTAAGGTGATTGCGGTGCGCGACAAGATCGACCTGCCGAATTACGGTGAGTTCGACGAGAAGCGGGTCTTCGACCAGGGTGCCATGCCGGGGCCGGTGAATTTCCGCGGCGTGCGCATCGGCATTCCGATCTGCGAGGATATCTGGGGCGATCTCGGCGTCTGCGAGACGCTGGCCGAAAGCGGGGCTGAAATCCTGCTGTCGCCGAACGGTTCGCCCTATTATCGCGGCAAGGTCGATATCCGCCATCAGGTGGTGCTGAAGCAGGTGATCGAGACCGGGCTGCCGCTGATCTATGCCGCCCAGCTCGGTGGGCAGGATGAACTCGTCTTCGACGGCGCGAGCTTCGCCTTCAATGCCGACAAGTCGCTCGCCTTCCAGATGAGCCAGTTCGAGACCGCGCTGGCGGTGACGACATGGAAGCGCGGCGACAGTGGCTGGCACTGTGCCGAAGGGCCTATGGCGCATATTCCAGAGCGCGAGGAAGCCGATTACCGCGCCTGCCTGCTCGGCTTTCGCGACTACGTCAACAAGAACGGCTTCAAGACCGTCGTGCTCGGCCTTTCCGGCGGCATCGACTCGGCGATCTGCGCGGCGATCGCCGTCGACGCGCTGGGCGAAGAGCGGGTGCGCACCGTCATGCTGCCTTACCGCTACACCTCCGAGGATTCGCTGAAGGACGCGGCCGATTGCGCCAAGGCGCTCGGCTGCCGTTACGATATCGTGCCGATCGAACAGCCGGTGACGGGTTTCAGCAGCGCGCTCGCCAGCCTTTTCGAAGGCACGGATAGCGGCATTACCGAAGAGAACCTGCAGAGCCGGGCGCGGGGCGTCATCCTGATGGCGATTTCCAACAAGTTCGGCTCGATGGTGGTGACGACGGGCAACAAGTCGGAAATGTCGGTCGGCTACGCCACGCTCTACGGAGATATGAACGGCGGCTTCAACCCGATCAAGGATCTCTATAAGATGCAGGTCTATGCGCTTTCCCGCTGGCGCAACGAAAACGTACCGCCGGGTGCGCTGGGACCCTCCGGCGAGGTTATCCCGCAGAATATCATCGACAAGGCGCCTTCGGCCGAGCTTCGTCCCGACCAGAAGGACCAGGATTCGCTGCCGCCCTATCCCGTTCTCGACGATATTCTCGAATGCCTGGTGGAGAAGGAAATGGCGGTCGAGGAGATCGTCGCGCGCGGCCATGATGTTGCGACCGTCCACCGGGTCGAGCATCTGCTCTATCTCGCCGAATACAAGCGGCGGCAATCGGCGCCGGGGGTAAAGATCACCAAGAAGAATTTCGGTCGCGACCGGCGCTATCCCATCACCAATCGGTTCCGGGACCGCTGAGACCATAGAAATATCGGGAGGAAACATGCGCAGCTCGGTCGAGATCTACAACGTCAGGACGGGCAGGGCCCGCGAGGTCTGGCAGACGGAGAAACTGGTCGAGGCGCCAAATTTCTCGCCCGATGGTTCCTACCTGCTCTTGAACGGCGACGGGCTGCTCTATCGGTTGCCGCTCGATGGCGGCGAGGTGGTCAAGGTCGATACCGGCTTTGCCGTCAACTGCAACAATGATCACGGCATTTCGCCTGATGGGACTGAGATCGTCATCTCCGACAAGACCGAATTCGGCAAATCGGCGATCTATATCCTGCCGATCGAAGGCGGCACGCCGCGGCTTGTCACTCAGAACCTGCCGTCCTACTGGCATGGCTGGTCGCCGGATGGGCGCCAGCTTGCCTATTGCSGCATCCGTAACGATGTCTTCGATATCTACACCATCTCCGTCGATGGCGGCGAGGAGACGCGGCTGACGCATGGCGAAGGCCGCAATGACGGGCCGGATTATTCCGCCGACGGGCAATGGATCTATTTCAATTCCAGCCGCACCGGGCTGATGCAGATCTGGCGCATCCACCCCGACGGCACCGGGCTCGAGCAGGTGACCTCCGACAATCAGGGCAACTGGTTCGCTCATCCGTCGCCTTCGAATGACAAGGTGTTGATCCTCTCCTACGACCCCTCGGTTTTCGACCATCCGCGCGATCTCGACGTGCGGCTGCGGCTGATGGACATGGGCGGCGGCAATCTGAAGACGCTGTTCGAGCTCTTCGGGGGGCAGGGCACAATCAACGTGCCCTGCTGGTCTCCTGATGGCGAAGAATTCGCCTATGTCCGCTATTTTCCAGTGGCTTAACTGCGCGTCCGACGGCGCTCCTGGGCGGATTTTGCCAGATCCTCCAGAACTGCGACCGACATATCCCAGTCGATGCAGCCATCGGTGATGGACTGGCCGTAGACCAGCGGCTTGCCGGGAACGAGGTCCTGGCGGCCGGCGACGAGGTTGCTTTCGATCATCATGCCCTTGATGTCGCTGTTGCCGGCGGCAATCTGCGCGGCGACGTTCCTGACGACGAGCGGCTGGTTCATCGGATCCTTGCCGCTATTGGCATGGCTGGCATCGATGAGGATGCGCGGGGCGACGCTGAGCCTGACGGCTTCGCCGGTGACCGCTTCGACATCGGCCGCTTCATAGTTCGGCCGCTTGCCGCCGCGTAAGATCATGTGGCAGTCGTCATTGCCAGTCGTCGAGGCAATTGCTGCCTGGCCGTCCTTGGTCACCGCCGGGAAGTGATGCGGCTGCGAGGCTGCGAGGATGGCATCCAGCGCGACGCGAACGCCGCCATCGGTGCCGTTCTTGAAGCCGATCGGGCAGGAAAGGCCGGAGGCAAGCTGACGATGGACCTGGCTTTCGGTCGTGCGGGCGCCGATCGCACCCCAACTGACGAGATCGGCAATATATTGCGGCGTGATCGTGTCGAGGAATTCGACGCCGGCGGGAAGACCCATCGCATTGATATCGAGCAGCAGGCGTCTCGCAATCCTCAACCCTTCCTCGATCCGGTAGCTGCCGTCGAGATGCGGGTCGTTCATCAGGCCCTTCCAGCCGACGGTCGTGCGAGGCTTTTCGAAATAGACGCGCATGACAATCTCGAGATCGTCGGCGAAGCGGCGTCGCTGTTCCTCCAGCCGTGCGGCATATTCCCGAGCCGCAACGGGGTCATGGATGGAGCAGGGGCCGATGACGACGATCAGGCGATCGTCTTCGCCCTGGAGGATCTTATGGATCGCATCACGGTTGCTGGTCACGGTGTCCGTGACAGTAGCATTGCGGTGAATTTCCGCGATGATATCGGCAGGTTTGGTGAGTGGGGTGATCTCGACGATACGCAGATCATCAATGGTATCAGACACGGTATGGCTCCTGTTTGGTCATACCGTGCGGAACAAAAAAGCCGCCAGGTAGACTAGCGGCTGTTCGGGTTGTCGTCGCGTCGAATTCAGTTACGCATGGACCCGCATCCGCTGAGAGCAGCGGTACCAATAAAATCCCAAGGCGTTGATTGATGTGATCGACATGGGGCGTATGTAGCGCCACGCCTGCGTGATGTCACGTAGAATTTTCTGTCTGAAAATCCAGCGCTCCGGGGGACGGCGACGGCTTCTGCGGAGGGACACCCCGGCGAGGCAAGAAGCGCGTCGCACTCGATCTCGTGCATGCGACGCGCTCTAAGCTTTGTTTAAACCTGTCGCTCTAAAGATGCTCTCGGGCGACGGTCATTCGCACTGTTCTAGAAAACGCAGTTCCTGAGATCACAGGGCGTCGACGTTCACGCCGACGGTGATGGCGCCGATCGGCGTTCCCGCGTCGTCTGATATCGTGACGCTTGCCTGCGACTGGAGCGTCTGGGTCGATTCATCCTTTTCGATCTCATCGACGAAGACGGCGTCCTTGCCGGCTCCGAAGGACTTCTGGAACTTGCCCTCATCGCCCTGCCAGTAATCGGATGTGGTGTCGCTTTGACCGACATTCAGCCCCTTTGCGTCCATGACGAAGATCTCGGTGATCTTGCCGCCAGAAGCTTCCTTCTTGCCCTGAAGGAATTTCGACAGCGCATTGTTGAGCACGCCGTCGATCATGGCGTGGTCGGAGCCATCGACTTCGGCACGCCACTTCTTGTCGAGGGCGTCGATATCGGCAGCGCTGAGATTGGCGTTGGCAGCATTCTGCGCCTTGACGGCCTCGATGATGGCAGGGTCGTTCAGCCAGGGCTTTACGTCGCTCGTCACGTAGTCGGAGATCGGGGCAAGCTTGGCATCCTGTGCCAGGGATACGCCCATCGGCATGGCAAATGCGGTGCAGGCCAAAAGAAATGCGGGCACGAGTTTCGTCATAACTGTTTCCTTCCTGATTATAGGTTGTTGAGAACTAAGGCTTATCGGGCGAAGACGACGTCAGAACTCCTCCCAGGCCCCGGGAGCAGCGGCAACGGCGGCATTTCCTGCATGCCGCTGCACGGAGGCTCTCGGCTCGGGACGAGATTGGCGGGTGGGTTGAACGGCTTTAGGCTGGCTTGCCGCAGACGCGCCGACGATGAACCTGCCGGCCGAGTCCTGCAGCAGGCGTCCTTGCGACAGTAGTTCGTGGCAGGCCGCGTTGGTTTCCTCGACCATTGCCGCGTTCTGCTGTGTCGTCTGATCCATCTGGTTGATCGCGCTGTTGATTTCCTGCAGGCCCGTCGCCTGTTCGCGATAGGATTGGACGATGGAAGCGATGCTGTCGCTGATGCGGTTGATCTGCTCCTCGATCTTCAGGAGGGCATCGCCGGTCTGGTTCACCAGCCCGACGCCCGCAGCAACTTCGTCGCCGGACACATTGATCAGGTTCTTGATTTCCTTGGCTGCATTTGCAGACCGCTGGGCGAGCTCACGCACTTCCTGCGCAACAACCGCAAAACCCTTGCCGGCTTCGCCTGCACGCGCCGCCTCGACGCCGGCGTTCAGCGCCAGCAGGTTCGTCTGGAAGGCGATTTCGTCGATGACGCCGATAATGCGGCCGATCTGGCTCGACGAGGTTTGAATCCGGTCCATCGCCCCGATCGCATCACGCACCACCGTCGCCGAGACATGGGCGCTCCGCTTTGTCTCCTCGACCAACTGCCCGGCATTTTCAGCCCGTTGCGACGATGTTCTGACCGTCGTGGTCACCTCATCCAGTGCGGCGGCGGTCTGTTCCAATGCTGCTGCCTGTTGCTCGGTCCGCCTGGCGAGTTGATCTGCGGAGGTCGCCAGCTCGCTCGAGCCGGTTTCAACCGCCACGGAAGCGGTCTTGATCTCTGTCAGAGCGGCCGCGACCGCATCGACCATGTTGTTGAAATCCTGCCGCAATTTATCGAATTCGGGACCGACATCGGCCAGGTGTATCGAGAAGTCGCCGGCGGCGAGCCCTTCCAATGCATTCGCGAGAGCGTTCATGACCAGCCGTTGCGTGTTGCTGGCCTCTTCGGTCAACAATGCGTTGCGCGCCCGTTCGGCGTCGAGCGAAGCACTCTGCTCGGCAGCGGCCTGCTCTCTCTCGACTTTCGCAATCGCCTCGTGACGGAAAACTTCCAGTGCACGCGCCAGAAATCCGATCTCGTCGCCATTTTCCCTGTAGGTGACGGGAGAGACCAGATCGCCTTTCTGCAACGCACTAATTCGTTCGCTGATCACCCTGATGGGCCGGCCGACCAGGCTGCGCATGGCGAGAAGGAAGGCAACGACGGCCATGGCGGTGATCGCGGACTGCGTGAGCAGCGAAATGAGAACTTTCTGCCTGACTTCGGAAGCAATTTTTTCGACAGACCAGTTCGTGACGATGTAGCCGGTGGCCTTGCCTGCCTTATCCAGCGGAAGCGGCGCGATGATCGTGACCACGCCGGCGGAGGTTCCGCTATCATCGACAGTCGTCTTTTCCGGTTTCGCGCTGAGACGCTTCGCCAGATCGGCGGGTGCAGGCAAACCGTTGATGCCGTCGCGTGTCCACGTATCGACGGAGGCCGGTTCCGCGTTGAATGCGGCAAACTGTACAAGATCGAGCGAGGGGTCGTCGCGGTAGAGCGAATAAGCCTCGCGAACGGCGTTCGCCTTCCCCCATTTCACGCCGCCGGCGGCCAGAGATGCAAACTGCTCCGCATCCTTGGACCAGTTCGCCTTGGCGCCATCTATCAACGCCCGGGTTTCGTACATCCAGGTATAGGTGGCGAAAGCGGAAATGCCGCAGAGGTTTACGGCAACGATAATCGCCGCCAGCTTGGCTGTCAGAGGCATCGTTTTCAAAAATTGGAACATTCCGCGGCGGCCTAGAATTGCGGCTCAGTCGGACATGTTCCCGACTGGCGTATCAATACGGGCATCGACGCTGACGGTCGCATCACGAGCGCTCATGCCCATGTCCAGATAGCAACCCAAAACGCGCAAACGCAGTGTGTATTTGATGTGTGAATAAATCATAAAGTAGAAAGGAATGCGGGGCACACGCGCGCCATTCGCCTTGCCTCCCCCTGCGCCGAGCCTTGCGAACCGGTGGGTGTAGGAATGCTTCCATTGCGCCGGGGAGATCAGCTATTTTCCGCCACGGCCTCTTTCGGCTCGACGTGCCGGCGCTTGCGGCCGCGCGCCGTCAGTTCAGCGCCGGCATCGTGGGGCAGGCGCAGGAAGGTGATGCAGGCCAGCGACGAAATCGCCGAGACGCTGAAGAAGGCGATGTGGAAATCCGAGACCAGCAGCCTGCCGTCGTGAAAGCTGCTGGAAATTTCGAGTATGCCGCCGGCGATCGCCACACCCATCGCCATGGAGATACGCTGGGCAACGGCATTGATTGCGGTTGCCTGGCTGCTGTCGGCATCATCGACATCGCCGAAGGCCATGGCGTTGACGCCCGAGAAAGCCATGGAGCGGAACAGGCCGCCGATCAGCAGGCAGGCCATGATCAGGAACAGTGGCGTTTCGGCGGTGAACAGGCCGTTGATGCCGAGGAAGATCGCCGCCAGCAAGGTGGTGAGGGAGATCACCGTGCGGAAGCCGAAGGCATTGAAGGTGCGCGAGGCGGCGAATTTCGAGCCCATGGAGCCGAGCGCGCTGACGCAGGTGACCGAGCCCGATTGCAGCGGCGTCAAGCCGAAGCCGAGCTGGAGCATCAGCGGCATCAGGAAAGGCAGGGCGCCAAGTCCCATGCGGAAATTCGAGGCGCCGAGGATCGCCGCCCGAAACATCGGGTAGCGGAACATCTTCGGATCGAGAAGCGGATAGGGCACGCGGCGGGCATGCAGGAGGTAGAGGAGGCCGGCAAGGATGCCGATCGCAACCGTGACATAACCGTAGATAACGGGCACGGCCGGCAGGCTGATCACCGACAGGCCGAAGACGAAGCCGGAGAAGCCGAGGCCGCAAAGAAAGAAGCCGGGGAAATCCATCGGCCGGGGACTGCGTGGCTCAACCGCCGGCAGGAAACGGGTGACGAGGATGATGCCGAGCACGCCGATCGGGACGTTGATCCAGAAGATCCAGTGCCACGTGAGGTAGGTTGTGAGGAAGCCGCCGATCGGCGGACCCATGATGGGACCGATCAACGCTGGAATGGTGAGCCAGGCCATGGCATCGACGAGTTCGTGACGCGGCGTTCCCCGGACCAGCAGCAAGCGGCTGACCGGCGTCATCATCGAGCCGCCGGCGCCCTGGATCAGGCGTGAGATCACGAAGGCCGTGATCGAATTGGAAAAGGCGCAGGCGATCGAGCCGATCATGAAAACGAAGATCGCCATGCGGAAGATGTTGCGCGCGCCGAAACGATCGGACATCCAGCCGCTGATCGGGATGAAGATCGCCAGCGCCACGAGATAGCTCGTAACAGCGAGCTTCAGCGCGATCGGCGAGGTGCCGATATCGGCTGCGATCGCCGGTAGGCTGGTGGCGATCACGGTCGAATCCATCTGTTCCATGAACAGGGCGACCGCAAGGATCATGGGCGTGAGGCGGGGCACGGGCAACCAAAGTGCAAAGAGAAAAAGTGCGGCGCCATGGGCGTCGGTCAGGATCGGTTTGTTTCTAAGGCAGCGATGCGCCTCTGTCCATGAAGTCAATGTCGCATGCAGCGTGTCGGCGGCATGAGGGCCGGCTTGCCGCCGCCGCGCTTTCCTGAAATAGATGCGCCGTCAGGTGCCCGCCGTCCAGGCGGGAGAATCGGGAATCCGGTGCAAAGCCGGAACGTGCCCAACGCTGTAAGGCCGACGCTTGCCGCTTCATCACGCCACTGGCTTCTCGCCGGGAAGGCTGCGGCAGACGGATGAAGCCGAGTCAGAAGACCGGCCTGGCTAGATAGACCGATCCGCGCGGACGGCGGGGCGGTTGCGTTGTTGGGGATTTGACGATGCGACCCTTTGATGAGGATGCCCTTTCAGCGGCGTCCGGTTTTTCCTTGGCCGAACGCGAGGCCGTCTATCATGCGATCATGACGCGGCGCGACGTTCGCAGCCAGTTCCTGCCCGACCCCTTGCCGGATGATCTTGTGCAGCGGCTGCTGACGGCTGCCCATCATGCACCCTCCGTCGGCTTTATGCAGCCGTGGAATTTCATTCTGGTGAAAAGCGCAACCGTGCGGGCGCGCGTCCGGGATGCTTTTGCGAGGGCCAACGAGGAGGCGGCGCTGATGTTCGAAGGTGAACGACGGCAGGCCTACCGCTCGCTCAAGCTCGAAGGCATTGTCGAGGCGCCGCTCGGCATATGCGTGACCTGCGATCCTACCCGCAGCGGCAGCGTCGTGCTGGGGCGCACGCACAATCCCAGGATGGATAGCTATTCCACAGTCTGCGCCATCCAGAATCTCTGGCTTGCGGCGCGGGCGGAAGGGGTCGGGATCGGCTGGGTCAGCATCTTTCATGAAGGCGAGCTGAAGAGCATTCTCGGCATACCCCAGCATATCGAGGTGGTCGCCTGGCTCTGTGCCGGTTTCGTCGACCGGCTCTATGACGAGCCGGAACTGTCCGTCAAAGGCTGGCGGCAGCGGCTGCCGCTCGAGGAACTCGTCTTCCATGATGGATGGGGACTGAACACCTAGAGGTCGTCTTCTTCGGCACCGACAAAGGCGAGGTCACGATTCGCGACATCAAGATGCAACAGAACTTCGCTCGCAGCATGTCGCTCGCAGACGCGATGAACCCCGACAATCTGCTCTGCTACGAAATGAACGGAGCGACCCTGCCTGCCCCCAACGGTTTCCCGCTGCGGCTGATAACTCTGGGCTGGTACGGGATCGCCAACGTCAAGTGGCTGAAGGGCATCGAGGTTCGCGACACCCGCTTCATGAGCCTGCTGATGGGCCGCGACTATGTCACCATCCGGGAGGAAGAGCACAAAGGCGAGACCGTGCGGGCCGAGACCTCGGTCGGCCGGGCCTTGCTGAAATCCGCGCCCGCCAAGGTCACGCGCAACGACTCGGGTCACCGGGTCGTCGGCGCAGCCTGGGGTGCACCGATCGACCGGGTCGAACTGAAAATTGATCAAGGGCCCTGGATGCCGGCAGTCATCGATCATAGCGAGGAGGCCGAATACGCCTGGAAGATTTGGTCACTGGATTGGCCAAATCCCTCGCCTGGAGAACACACGGTGACCTCGCGCGCGATCAGTACCGCAGGGCAAATTCAACCGGCGATGGACGATCCCTTGATCGCCAAAAAGCACACATACTGGGAAAGCAATGGCCAGGTGACGCGCCGCATCCGCATCGTTTGAGAAACGTTGCTGCCTCGCACGTCGGCTGCTGAGTGAACGGAACGTTCCACCGAGAACCCTTCGCTTAGGATTGCGACATTTCAGGAGAAAGGCGCTAGCGGCCCTTCCGCTAGTCTGCCCCGTCTTTTTTTGCCCGCTCGATGAATTTCCCGGCGACTGCTTTGCCAAGTGCGGCACCGGCCCGGTTGTCCATTTCATAGTGGATGCCGGCCCAGATGCGGGAATCGCCCGCTTCCTTGCCGACCGTTCGGATGAACTCCGCCTGGTCGGGGAACAGATAGGCAAGCACCTCGCATCGGGCAGTCGACAACGTGGAGTGATTCGACGGATAACTGGGATGGGCCGGCACTGCGAACAGGGGAGTGATGCTCGGGTCAAGCATGTTGGGCCGCAGGTACCAATAAGCGTATTTCCCGTCGTTGCTTGCGATGTAGGCGTCATAGTAGACCGTTGCGAGCATCGCGTAAGCCCGTGCGGCGCGCGGCGGGTTCGAATCCGTCTTGTCCTCGAACATCCACTTGCTGGCATAGTCATACCAGTCGGTGAACAGGCCGGATGGACTTTGCCAATAGAACGCCTTGTAGCTGTTGGGGAATTTTCGCTCAAACTGGCGGACTGCATCCGTCTCGGCCTTCACGGCCGCAGACTTGCAGTCGGGCGGAGTCGGTRGCCTGAATTCATCGGCTGTCTCGAGCAGGATCGGCTTCCAGTTTGGCATGGTTGCATTGGCGGGTTTGTCTCCGACCCACATGCACGGCCCGGTCGGCACAGTGCCGGTCCAGACGGCATCGGAGCCGTCGGCCTTTGCCCGCGCAATCACTTGCTCTGCCACGCGTCGCCCCAGTTCCAGGCCGGCGGATGAATCGCTTGGGAACTGGACACCGGCAAGGACACGCGACTGTGCGGCTTCTTYGGCCATCGCCTGGAACGACGACGCCTCGTCGGGAAAGAAATAGGCAAGAACGGTCGCGGCGGCGGCGGCGGCGGCCGCGTGTTCGGATGGATAAGCGGGACTCCGAGGCGTAGGCAGCGCAGTCGGCAGTGTCGTATCCACCTCGCTCGGGCGGGGGCGATTGTAGAAGTATTTCGACTCCCAAGCCGCGATGGTGGCGTCGTAGACCGCCATCGTCAAATAGGTGTAGACGCGATGCGCATTGGGGATCGTCTGGTTTGCGAGAAGACGGTTGTTGACCAGGTCGATCCATCGATAGCCGGGCGAACCGGCGTCCCAGAATGTGATCTTGGCGGCGACCTGCGCATCGTTCTTTGCGACAAGTTCGCGGACCTGCTCCAACTCGGTTGCGGAAGTATCCGGTGGGGGCGGGACTCGGAAGTCTTTGCCCGACGTGATTACCCACGTCTTCCACATTCCAGCGTTTGGCTCTATCTGATCCGATTGGGCGAAAGCGAAGTTCCCTGACAAAAGGATTAGCGCGCAGGCCCTGCTAAAGCCGCTAAGCATTTTCGACCCCCATAGTTGATCCCCGGCCCAAAGACGGAAGGTTTTCTGTTTTGACGGCCGTCCCATTTTCTATTTTAGCCCGCTCTAATTATACCGCGAAGCGCTGCCAAGTGAAAGGATCAATGAGAGCAGGATCAAGGAGGCCGCTCTAGCCAAGATCGATCCGTATAATGGACAATCGCCTGGCCGGTTCAGGGCTGGCGACAAGCTATTGGCGTTTTTAGACAAACTCTGATCCCTGCCGGAGCTAGGGACATCGCGGTGAGGGCCGCGACGTCCATGCCGACCCCACCAATTACCGAGGAACTTTCAGTAGGCAGGAAAGCGCCAATTGCAGTCATCGGCCTCAGGTCGATGACTGTCTTAGAGGATAGCTTTTCCGTTTATGCAGGTAACGACATTGCCGCCAACCCAAATATCTTCAGATTCGAGCCGGACATGTACCCGCCCTGACCTGCCCAAGACCGTCCCTTGCGCAGCGATGTATGAAGGCGGCGCGAGATTTGCGGAAATGAGCCATTTTGCCAAACCCGCATTTAGGCTACCAGTGACTGGGTCTTCGTAACCAGCGGCGGTGAAGGCGCGGACCTCGAAATCCACACCATCGACGTCCCCCAAACATGGTGCAATCAGGCCTACCCTTAGTCCGGAAATACTCTGGTAGTTCGGACGGACACGTAGGACATCGTCTCTGCTTTTCAGGAGCAAGGCCATCCAACCGGGACCGTTGTCTACCCAACTCGCATCGACTATCATCTCAGGTGACAGACTTAGACCGCTCATAACTCGTTTCATTAGATCGTTATCGATATGTCCAGTCTTGATCAAATCTGGAGCCAGAAATGAGAGGATATCGCCGTCTCTTCTGATCCGGATCAAACCCGCCTGACATTCCTGGATGACAACTGGCTGCTTTGGCTTTCCGCCCAAGGTCAGCCATGCGTGGCAGCTACCCAAAGTCGGGTGTCCGGCAAAGGGCAGCTCCTGATGCGGCGTGAAAATTCTGACGCGATAATCAGCATCCGGGACCGTCGGCTTTAGGAGGAAGGTCGTCTCGCTTAGATTGGTCCAGTTGGCAAACTTGGCCATCGTTGATGTATCAAGATCGTCCGCATCCACTACCACCGCAAGTGGATTTCCACCCATTCGCTCCGAGGAAAAAACATCAACCTGTTGAAACGATAGCTCTTTAAGATTGCTGTTCATAGCATCTCCTACTGTTCGTTCGCTAATAGCGTGCGCCAATGTCTATACACAAGGGGGGCTGCAGAATGCCTTTCGGAGTAACGGATGCAGACAAAGATTTCCGCTTCGGGCATACCCGGTCTTCCAAAGCGTTCAAATTATGCCGAGCTTTTAATCCTTGATTACCGGAAATCTCGGGCTTTAGGGAATGGGCTCGGCATAGTTTCGGACTCGGGATAAATTCCTGACCTTCATATCGATACGCTGAAGGCGAAATCCCGGAATTTCCAATAGATATTCGGCTATCGGTGGCTCACTCGGAGGATAACGGCCCAATGAACATGATCGACTTGAAGGAACGGATCATCGTGATCACAGGCGGTGCGCGCGGCATCGGCTACGCTATCGCAGAGCGCGTCATCCAGTCTGGTGGCAAGGTGGCCATCTGGGACCTGAACGAAAACATGGCGAAGGACAGCGCTTCCGCTCTCGGATCTGGCACGGTCGCTTTCGGCGTCAACGTCGCAGATCCCGTATCAGTGAAAAATGCGGCGGCGGCGACCGAGGAGATTTTTGGCCGTATCGACGGCCTCGTCAATTCCGCCGGGATTACCGGTCCGGTCAAGCCCACGATCGAATACGATTTCGGTGAATGGAAAGACGTCGTCGATGTCTGCCTCACGGGAACCTTCAATTGTTGCCGGCACGTCGTTCCGGTCATGTTAAAGCGCGACTACGGGCGGATTGTGAACATCTCTTCGGTTGCGGGCAAGGAAGGAAATCCGAACATCGCCGCCTACAGCGCAGCGAAAGCTGGTGTGCTGGGCTTCACCAAGTCTCTTGGCAAGGAACTCGCAAAGACAGGAATCGCCGTGAACGCGGTAACGCCAACCACAGCAAAGACACCTATATTGGACGGGCTGACATCCGAGTTTATCGAATATATGCGCGTCCGCATTCCGCGCGACCGTTTTGTTGAACTTCATGAGATCGCTTCGATGGTCGTCTGGCTGCTCTCCGAGGAGAACTCCTTCACGACCGCATCGACGTTCGACCTGAGCGGCGGTCGTACGACCTACTGACCATGCTCAAGCGACCCGCATTCACATCCCGCCGCACGTTCACGTGACATCGCCGTCATCTCATGCGGCCTGGCACAACGCCGCTATTGCTCCGCCACCGCAGTTCCAGCTGTTCAATCACTGCTGCTGTTGTGGCTGCGGGCCTGGCGTTGCCGGATTGGCGAGGTCGATCGAGCCCTGATCGCCGGCCAGAAACTGCGGGCCGACCTGACGGACGCGGTTCTGCGTGGGATCGTAGGGGCGCTCGGGAACGGACGGTTGCGGCGCGGCGGCATCCTTCGCCTTGGTGCGGATGGTGGTGATCGAGCCCTGCTGCGGCGGTTCGCTCACCGCCTGCTTGCCGCGCATCTCCTCATAATAGGCTGTGAGATTGCAGGCGCAGGAGGACTTTTCCCCGGGCGTGCGGTTCTTGTAGGCAAAGGCATTTTTCATGGCGCTGTAGGGCGTGCCCGTTGCGACCGAGATCATATTCGAGGCTTCGGTGCTCGTCACGTCACGATAGAACAGTTCAGTCTCGATGCCCGGGCACATCTTGGCGCAGGTCTGAGCATCGCGGCCGAAATCGACCGACGTGGCGTTCGAGCTGATCGGGAAGAAGCCGCCGTCGCAGCTGCGCACGCACATGGTGCTGACCGGCGAGAGCATCTCGGCCCGGGGCAGGCCGTAACGCGGATCGACCTCTTCGCCGCCGCCGAGCGGAATGAAGGTATCGGTGCGTAGCGCCTGTTCCTCGACGCTTGGCGCGGGGTCGGCGGCGCTGCGATCGCTCGGGGCATAGAAGTTTTCGCTGTTGCAGCCATTGCGGTCGAGAGCCGCGACCAGTTCGCGGCGCGCGTCGTCATCGGCGCCGTTCTGGTCGGCCAGTTCGTTGCGGCGGTCCTGGAGATAGTGGATATTGTCGATCATGCGCGCTTCGGACTGCGAAAGTTCGGCGCAATAATCGTCATTCTCGCCGCCGATCACCACCATGCTGCCCGAGGTGCAGCCATTGCTGCGCAGCTCGTTGCGAACCTTGCGCAGCTCGAGGTTCTGCTCGGCCATGGCGCTGGAATATTGGCGGGCTTCCGGGCCGTTGCCATTGCCGATCGATCGCGGCAAGTCGGCAAGGCGACCGTGCAGGTCCTCACAGACGGCGCTGTTTTGCGCGGCGGCAGGCGCCGCAAAGGCAAGGAGAAGGGCAAGAGACAGGTTTCGGCGTTTCACGGCGTCGTCCCGGAATGAGCAAAGAATCGATCGGTCGATTGCGGCCTCGATCGCCGCGCGTTGTCTCTTAACGTGTTTCTCTTAATAAGCTTGGAGAAAATCCTAGCGCATTTTCGCGATCTTATCCAGCAAATGCGGGCGACCCATCTGTTGGGGGGAATTTGTTGTGCCGCCAAAAGCGGGACTTTCTTCTTTCAGTTTTCCGGGACTCGATTCTTCTTCTCGCTCGCCAGATCAGCTTTCATAGCTACCTCCGCCACTACCCCCCAACGAGGGATGGGGAGAATTCCGGTCGCTGCAATGCCGCTTGGCGCCGGGTAGGTTTACAGACGGTGCATTCTTTATGATACCGCACTTGCCACGCCTCGATGATGGCCAGTGCTTCGATGTTGACGCCGCCGCGGGAGGTGATCAAGACGTGGGATATGGGGGCAGGTCGCCGCAAGCCGCAGCGGTCTTGCGGTGGGCACGGCGAAGGCGAGAAGGACGGCGAAAATGTCAGGTATTTCCAACGAACTTCGCTCCCCTGCTGCGACAGTCGGGATACCCGAAGCCCAACACGGCCTCCACGTCTTCGTGGACGGTTGTCATGAACCCGGTTCCGGGCACGGGGGCTGGGCATTTGTCGCCTATCGTGATGCCGCAGAAATCGCCTCCGGCTTCGGTGGCGTCGAGGATTCCGCCAATAATTCGATGGAATTGACCGCCGTCCTCAGGGCGGCAATCTGGATCAACAGCGGAGCAAGCGGCGAGCCCGCGACTATCTGGTCCGATTCCGTCTATGCCGTCAAAGGCTGCAACAGCCGGCGACATATCTGGAAGAACAACGGCTGGAAGAAAAGCAATCCGAACGGGAATGCCCGAAGCCGAACGATCGCCAATGCGGAACTCTGGAAAGCGGTCGATCTTCAACTATCCCAGAATGGTCTGGTGACCATCGCCTGGTGCAAGGGCCATTCCGGCATTGCCGGCAACGAGCGCGCGGATGCGCTCGCGGATAAAGGGCGCCTGTCGCTGCGGAGTGCCTGAGACGGCATCAGGACATCTGTCGGAGCGGCTTCAAGGCCGCTTGTACCAACGGATTATATCCCAGGCTCCGCGCCTGCAAATCAACCGGCTGCAGATGCTCGGGACAAGCCCGAGCATGGCGAGGAGTTGGCCGACTTTGTCAGCAGTCTGAGCCGGCTCAGGCCGGTTGCGATGCCTCGACGACGGCGAGTGCCGCCATATTGACGACGCCGCGGGAGGTGACCGAGGGGGCGAGGATATGGGCGGGCAGGGCGGTGCCGAGCAGGATCGGGCCGACATGCAGACCGTCCGTCATCGACTTTACCACACCGAGCGTGATGTTGGCGGCATCGAGGTTCGGGAAAACCAGGAGGTTCGCCTCGTCGTGCAGCGTCGTGTCCGGCATGACGCGCTTGCGCAACGCTTCAGTGATGGCGCTTTCGCCGTGCATCTCACCGTCGACCTCGAGGTCGGGTGCGGCTTCGCGCACGAGCTGCAGGGCATTGCGCATCTTCGTGGCGCTTTCGGATTCACGCGAGCCGAAATTGGAATGCGAGACCAGAGCGGCGCGCGGGGTGATGCCGAAACGGCGGATTTCCTCGGCGGCCAGCACCGTCGCCTCGGCGATCTCTTCGGCGTTCGGATTAAAGGTGACGTAGGTGTCGGTGAAGAAAGTGGCGCCGCGCTGCGAGATCATCAGGCTGAGGGCTGAGAAATCGCGGACATCCTTGCGTTTGCCGATGATCAGGCGGACGTCGCGCAGATGCTTCTCGTAGCGGCCTTCGAGGCCGCAGATCAGCGCATCGGCCTCACCGCGCCGCAGCGCCAGCGCGCCGATGACGGTGGTGTTGGTGCGTACGATGGTGCGGGCGGCTTCCGGGATGACGCCGCGGCGGCCGACGAGGGAGAAATAGAGATCGACATATTCGCGGAAGCGCGGATCGTCTTCCGGGTTGATGACCTCGAAATCCTGCAGCGGCCGGATGCGCAGGCCGTAGCGCTTCAGGCGTGTCTCGATGACTTGCGGGCGGCCGATCAGGATCGGTTCGGCAAGGCCTTCCTCGAGCAGCACCTGGGCGGCGCGCAATACGCGTTCGTCCTCGCCTTCGGAGAAGATGACGCGCTTGCGCTCTGCGGCCTTGGCGGCGGTGAAGATCGGTT
Source organism: Rhizobium sp. P1_E1 (assembly GCF_056406015.1). Classification (NCBI taxonomy): domain Bacteria; kingdom Pseudomonadati; phylum Pseudomonadota; class Alphaproteobacteria; order Hyphomicrobiales; family Rhizobiaceae; genus Rhizobium; species Rhizobium sp. P1_E1. The sequence continues at coordinate 20,647 of NZ_JBFUAY010000026.1, forward strand.
TCATGACGAAGCCGGAGCGGAAGACGAAGCGGTTCAGCTGGTCGAGATAGGCGTCGAAATCCTGGATCGGGCGGCGCGCGACGCCGCTCTGTTCGGCGGCCTTGGCGACCGCAGGCGCGATGCGCAGGATCAGGCGCGGATCGAAGGGCGAGGGGATCAGATAATCGGGGCCGAAAACCGGGGTCTCGCCGGAATAGGCGCGGGCGGCGACATCCGACGGCTCTTCGCGGGCAAGGGCTGCGATGGCGCGTACGGCCGCCATCTTCATTTCCTCATTGATCGTCTCGGCGCCGCAATCGAGCGCGCCGCGGAAGATATAGGGGAAGCAGAGGACGTTGTTGACCTGATTGGCGAAATCCGAGCGGCCGGTGCAGATCATCGCATCGGGGCGGGCAGCACGGGCGAGATCCGGCATGATCTCCGGCGTCGGATTGGCAAGCGCCATGATCAACGGCTTGTCGGCCATCTGCGCCAGCAATTCCGGCTTCAGCACGCCGGCCGCCGACAGGCCGAGGAAGACGTCGGCGCCGCCGATATTTTCGGCCAGCGTACGCGTGTCGCTCTTCTGGGCATAGATGGATTTCCATTCGTCCATCAGCTCGGTGCGGCCCTCATAGACGAGGCCTTCGAGATCGTGGACCCAGATGTTTTCGCGTTTTGCCCCGAGAATGACAAGCAGGTTGAGGCAGGCGAGGGCGGCGGCACCCGCGCCGGAGGCGACGATCTTGATGTCGGCGATGTTCTTACCTGCGAGTTCCAGCCCGTTCAGGATCGCAGCGGCGACGATGATCGCCGTGCCATGCTGATCGTCGTGGAAAACGGGGATCTTCATCTTCTCGCGCAGGCGCCGCTCGACGTCGAAACATTCCGGCGCCTTGATGTCCTCGAGGTTGATGCCGCCGAAGGTCGGCTCCAGCGAGGCTATGGTCGAAACCATCTGGTCGACGCCCGCGGCGTCGATCTCGATATCGAAGACGTCGATGCCGGCGAATTTCTTGAAGAGCACCGCCTTGCCCTCCATAACAGGTTTGGAGGCAAGCGGGCCGATATTGCCGAGGCCAAGCACGGCGGTGCCGTTGGAGATGACGGCAACGAGATTGGCGCGCGAGGTATATTCGGCTGCCATTTCGGGATTGTCACGGATGGCAAGGCAAGGGGCGGCAACGCCGGGCGAATAGGCGAGCGCCAGGTCGCGCTGATTGCCGAGCGGCTTGGTCGCCTGGATCTCCAGCTTGCCGGGGCGGGGATAGCGGTGGAAGAAAAGCGCCTGTTCGTCGAGATCGCCGCTCGTCAGATTCTTTTCCGTCTTCGATTTTTCTGGGTGATCCATCGCCGCCTCCGTGCACGTCTTTTGGGGAGTTCCCTCCATACATCAATCGGATACGGGCGACAGTATGGAAATGAGGGAGGGGAGAAGTTTTCGTGAGGTGGGCGGGGGACCCGGGACGACCATTCGACCCTGATGCCAATGGCTAATCCTTTTGGAAAACTTGTTTGACGACCTCAACAGGCGCAGGATGCCGGACGCGACGGTGCGGGGCGCCGGTCGCATGGAGGAAATCATGGACAATTTGAACCTCACGACCCTGCAAAGGGGGCAGACGATGGTCAATGACGTGGCCATCGATGCTTTTGCCGCCGGATTTCGCGGCAGTCTCCTGACCAGTAAGGACATGGATTACAACGAAGCGCGGACGATCTGGAATGCGATGATCGACCGCCGGCCCGGGCTTATCGCGCGCTGCGCCGGTGCTGCCGATGTGGTGCGGGCGGTGCGGTTTGCACGCGACAATAATCTGCTCGTTTCGGTGCGTGGCGGCGGCCACGGCATCGCCGGCAATGCTGTCTGCGAGGGCGGTATCGTCATCGACCTGTCGGCGATGAAATCGGTGCGGGTCGATCCGCAGACGCGGCGTGCCAGGATCGAGCCGGGCGCGACACTCGCCGACGTCGACAAGGAAACGCTGGCCTTCGGGCTGGTGCTGCCGACCGGCATCAATTCCACGACCGGCATCGCCGGCTTGACACTCGGCGGTGGTTTCGGCTGGCTGACCCGCAAATTCGGGTTGACGCTCGATAATCTGCTTTCGGTTGATGTGGTGACGGCCGATGGTGAGCTGGTCAAGGCGAGCGAAAAAGAAATGCCGGATCTCTTCTGGGCGCTGCGCGGCGGCGGCGGCAATTTCGGCGTCGTGACTTCTTTCGAATTCCAGCTCAACCCTCTCAACACGGAGGTTCTTGCTGGGCTCGTCGTGCATCCCTTCGCCGATGCGGAAAAGGTGCTCAAGGAGTACCGGCAGGCGCYGGAGGCGGCCCCTGACGAACTGACCTGTTGGGTGGTGATGCGTCAGGCGCCGCCGCTGCCGTTCCTTCCGGCCGAATGGCACGGCAAGGAGATCGTGGTGCTGGCCATGTGTTATTGCGGAGACATTGCGGCGGGCGAAAAGGCAACGGCCAGATTGCGCGCGATCGGAAATCCGATTGCCGACGTCGTCGGCCCAGTGCCGTTCACCGGCTGGCAACAGGCATTCGACCCGCTGCTCACGCCCGGTGCGCGCAATTATTGGAAGAGCCAGGATTTCGCCTCTCTCTCGGATGCGGCGATCGACGTCCTGCTCAACGCCGTGCGCAAGCTGCCCGGACCGGAGTGCGAGATCTTCATCGGCCATGTCGGTGGTGCCGCTGGCCGCGTACCCACCGAGGCGACCGCATTTCCGCAACGAAGCTCGCATTTCGTCATGAATGTGCATGCGCGCTGGCGGGAAGCCGGGATGGATGGAAGCTGTATCGGTTGGGCGCGGGAACTCTTCGAGGCAACCAAGCAGCATTCGGTCGGCACCGCCTACATCAACTTCATGCCGGAAGACGAGGTCGATCGGGTCGAAAGTGCTTACGGCGCCAACTACGGTCGCCTTGCCGAAATCAAGCGGCGTTACGATCCGAACAATCTGTTCCGGATGAATCAGAACGTGAAACCGATGGCGGCGGTGCGAGCTGCCTAGCCCGACCATCCCCGCGCTCGGGTGATAAACTCGGGCGCGGGATGAGGCGCCAATCGCTTGTCAACCTTCGGTGAGTTCGATCAATTCCTGCAACAACGCCGTGTCGTCCGAACCGGTGTGGTCGTCAGGCCTCAGAACATGGGCAAGCCATGCTCCGTCCGCCGCCAGGCGAACGATTTCGAGCCGCATTCCGGCGTCGGTTTCGGCGTGCCTGACAAGCCGGTCATTCATCCATCTATGCCAGAGGCTTTTAGAGTAGGGGTCGGCAAGCACGGTCATCGTCTGCGCCGACCACGGGCTGTTGTTGAGGGCGCGGTCAGAAAACAGGGTGCGGACATAGGCGCGGGTGAATGTGCCGTGGCCGCCCTTGTCCCTTTCCAGTTCCTGATCGATCTCGCGGTCGAGGTTTTCCATCATGCCGTCGAACACGGCCTCTATAAGCGCCTGCTTATTGGGGAAATGGTGGAACAACCCTCCCTTGGTCACACCGGCTGCGCTGGCGACCGCCTGTAGGCTGACGGCGGCCAGACCATGCTCGAGCGCCAGCTTGGTGGCGCAATCGAGAAGAGCTTGCCGCACGACGTCCGGCTGTTTCTTTCTGTTGCGGGGGCTATCTACCAATGCATGACCTGTGTTCGAGATAAGCTTCGCGCCGAGGCGCCCGAGAGGATCAGTATCACTCCCGGGATCGCCGGGCCATGGGAACTCCAAATATGATAATGATATCATACCGACCGGTAGGTATCTTGCAAAGCGAAAAAAGATCGACTATCTGTCGGCTGAGGAGGCCCGCCGAACGTCATTTCGGCGGGCTGTGCTTTTTTGGATCCCGGCGGGACCATCGGAAGGCTTTTGAACATGCTTCTTCACACGAAATCATTGTGTTACGCGCTAACGCTGGCACTTTTTCTGGGCGCAGGCCTGCCGGCTCACGCACAGGAAGGCGGCGCGATGCCGCCTGCTGCCGTCAGCGTCCTGACGCTTAGTGCCCGCCCACTTCCCGTGGTCAGCGAACTGCCCGGCCGCATTGCCGCAACGCGCGTCTCGGAAGTGCGGGCCAGGGTTTCGGGCATCCTGCAGCAGCGGATCTTCGAGCAGGGCAGCCTCGTTCAGCAAGGCGATGTGCTCTACCGTATCGATCCAGCGCTGTTCCGGGTTCGGGTGGCAAGTGCCGAGGCAAGCCTCGAGCGTGCCAAGGCGACGCAGCTGAATGCCCGCCAGCAGTTGGACCGGCAGAAGTCGCTGCGCGACCGCGATGTTGCAAGCGGTATCGAATATGATGCGGCAGCCGTCGCCCTTGCCCAAGCCGATGCCGATGTTGCGCTGGCGCAGGCCGCGCTCGACGAAGCGAAGATCAATCTCGGCTATACCGAAGTTCGTGCGCCTATATCAGGCATCATCGGCGGCGCGCTGGTGACGGAAGGCGCGCTGGTGACGGCCGACGCCGGCAACGCGCTGGCGATGATCCAGCAGATCGACCCCGTTTATGCCGACTTCACGCAATCCTCCGGAGACCTGCTGGCGCTAAAGCGGGCGGTCGAGAACGGCCGCCTCACATCGACCGAACCAGGCAAGGCCGACATCAAGCTCGTCTTCGACGACGGCACGGTTTATGGCGAAGCCGGTAAGCTTCTCTTCAGCAGCGCCAGCGTCGATGCGACGACGGGTCAGGTCACCCTTCGCGGTGAATTCCCCAATCCGAAGGGCGACCTGCTGCCGGGCCTTTACATCAGGGTCCGCATCGAGCAGGCCGTCCGGGAGAAGGCAATCCTTATCCCGCAGCGCGCCGTCATCCGCACGGCCGACGGCAAGGCGCAGGTCTATGTCGTCCAGGAGGGAGACGTGGCGCAACCGCGCGACGTTGAGCTTGGTCAATCCGCCGGCAATGAATGGGTGGTTGAAAGCGGCCTGTCATCAGGCGAACGTCTCGTCGTCGACGGCGTGCAGAAACTGCAGCCGGGCGCAAAGGTCGCGCCGGAAGAATGGCGGGATGGCCAGCTCGCGTCCGGTGACGCCAAGAAGCCGGAGTAAGGTCGATGGCACGTTTCTTTATCGATCGCCCGATCCTGGCCTGGGTCTTTGCGATCTTCATCTCCATCGCCGGCCTGATCGCGCTGCCGTTCCTGCCGGTCGCCCAATATCCCAAGGTCGCGCCGCCGCAGCTCAGCATCACCACCAGTTATCCCGGCGCATCGCCGCAGGATATCTATCAGGGCGTCACCCGCCAGATCGAGGAAGAACTGAACGGGGTCGAGCACCTTTCCTATTTCGAGTCGACGTCGGATACATCGGGCGCAATGACGATCACCGCGACCTTTGCGGCCGGCACCGATATCGACCAGGCCTCCGTCGACGTTCAGAATGCCATCCGCCGCGTCGAGCCGCGGCTGCCGCAATCCGTCAAGGATCAGGGCATCACCGTCGAGGAGGCTTCGTCCGGCTTCCTGATGTTCATCTCGCTGACTTCGACGGACGGGAAGACCGACGAGGTGGCGCTCGGCGACTATCTCAACCGGAACGTCATCGGCGAGCTGCGCCGTCTCGACGGCGTCGGCCGCGCGCAGCTGTTTGCTTCGCAGCGGGCGATGCGCATCTGGATCGATCCCGACAAGATGGTCGGCTTGAACCTCACCGCATCCGACATCAGCGCGGCGATATCGGCGCAGAACGCCCAGGTCGCAGCTGGCCAGATCGGCGCGGCGCCCAATCCGATCTCGCAGGACCTGACGGCGACGGTGCTGGTGAAGGGGCAACTGACCGACATCAGGGAGTTCGGAGACATCGTGCTGCGCGCCAATGCCGACGGATCGAATGTCAGGCTGCGGGATGTCGCGCGCATTGAAGAGGGCAGCGAGAGCTACAGCTTCTCCACCCGCTTGAACGGGCAGCCGAGTGCTGCCATCGCCATCCAGCTGTCGTCGACGGGCAATGCCGTCAACACGTCCAACCTGGTCAAGGCGAAGATGGAGGAGCTCTCACGCTTCTTCCCGGCGGGAGTCGAATATTCCGTTCCCTATGATACCAGCCCGTTCGTCTCGGCATCGATCGAGAAGGTGGCGCATACGCTCGCAGAAGCCGTCGCGCTCGTCTTCGTCGTCATGCTCATTTTCCTGCAGAGCTTCCGCTACACGATCATTCCGACGCTCGTCGTTCCCGTCGCGCTGCTCGGGACGCTTGCTGTCATGTATGCCGCCGGCTTCTCGATCAACGTGCTGACGATGTTCGCGATGGTGCTTGCCATCGGCATTCTCGTCGACGACGCCATCGTGGTGGTGGAAAACGTCGAGCGGCTGATGGCGGTGGAAGGGCTGTCACCGAAGGAAGCCACCAAGAAGGCGATGCGGCAGATCACCGGCGCGATCCTCGGGATTACGCTGGTTCTCTCCTGCGTCTTCGTGCCGATGGCGTTCTTCCCGGGTTCAACCGGCATCATCTATCGCCAGTTCAGCCTGACCATGGTTGTTTCAATCCTGTTTTCGGCCTTCCTGGCGCTGTCACTGACACCGGCTCTCTGCGCCACCTTCCTGAAGCCGATCAAAGGGCATCACGAGAAGAAGGGCATCGCCGGCTGGTTCAACCGCAACTTCGACCGCCTGACCGGCCGTTATGCCCGCACCGTCGGGGGACTGGCCAAGCGCTCCTGGCGGGTCATGGCCGTCTATGTCGCGCTGCTCGTCGGCCTTGGCTATCTCTTCGTCAACCTGCCGAGCAGCTTCGTGCCGGATGAGGATCAGGGCTTCCTGATCGTCGACGTGCAGGGACCGCCGGAGGCGAGCCGCAACCGCACGGTGGCCTCGCTCGAAAGCATCGAGGCAATCTTCAAGAAGGAGCCGGCCGTTGCCAATGTCGTCGCGATCCAAGGCTTCAGCTTCTCGGGACAGGGACCGAACGCCGCCCTGGTGTTCGTCACGCTCAAGGACTGGGCCGAACGCGGCGCCGGCAATTCGGTGCAGGAGATTTCAAACCGCGCCAATATGCAGCTGTTCGGCCTGAAGGATGCGACGTCCTTCGCGCTGTCGCCGCCGCCGATCGAGGGTTTCGGCACGACCAACGGCTTTACCTTCCGCCTCCAGGATCGCGGCGCGAAGGGCCAGGCGGCACTGACCGAGGCGGCGGGAATGCTGATCGGCACAGCATCTGAGAATCCCGTCATCGCCGGTATCCGCCCTGAGGGCATGCCTGATTCGGCCCAGCTCGTGCTGGTCATCGACCGCGAAAAGGCAAATACCTTCGGCGTTGCCTTCGCCGACATCAACAGCACGATCACCGCCAATCTCGGTTCGAGCTATGTCAACGACTTCCCGAATTCGGGCCGCATGCAGCGCGTCATCGTGCAGGCGCAGGACAAGAGCAGGCTTCAGGCGGAAGACCTGATGAAGCTCAATGTCCGCAATGCGAGCGGCGGCATGGTGCCGCTGTCGTCCTTTGCCGTCGCCGAATGGCAGAAAGGGCCGGCGCAGATCGTCGGTTATAACGGCTACCCCTCAGTGCGCATTTCGGGCGCTCCGGCGCCTGGATATTCATCGGGCGCGGCAATTGTCGAAATGGAGCGGTTGGCCTCGGAACTTCCCGACGGCTTCGGCTTTGAATGGACCGGCCAGTCGCTGGAAGAGCTCAGATCGGGATCGCAGGCGCCGTTCCTGTTCGGCCTCAGCATTCTCTTCGTCTTCCTGCTGCTGTCGGGGCTTTACGAGAGCTGGTCCATCCCGTTGTCGGTGATGCTGGTCGTGCCGCTCGGCGTCATCGGCTGTGTGCTCGCGGTGATGAGCCGCGACATGTCCAACGACATCTACTTCAAGGTTGGCCTGATCGCGATCATCGGGCTGTCGGCGAAGAACGCCATCCTGATCGTCGAATTCGCCAAGGACGGGTTTGCCGAGGGGAAGTCGCTGATGGATGCCGCGATCGAAGGCGCCCGTCTGCGCTTCCGGCCGATCATCATGACCTCGCTTGCCTTCACTTTGGGCGTGGTGCCTCTGGCGATCGCCACCGGGCCAAGTGCGGCCAGCCAGAATGCCATCGGCACGGGCGTGCTTGGCGGTATGATCTCAGCGACGGTGCTGGCGATCTTCTTCGTTCCCGTCTTCTTCGTCTTCGTGCTGCGTCTCTTGAGGACGAAGCGGCCGGAGACTGTGAATGAGGAGGCTCCGGCCGGGCAGGAAGCTGCGCCGGTGACGTCGCCGAGCTGAGGTGAAGAGGTTGGCGGGTTGCCTTACGCAAACCCGCCACAGACCTTTGCGACGGTTCGATTTAAGGAGTTATGCAGTCGGCTTCGGCGTAAGCGTCACGTCGGCGCCATAGGCATCGCGCAGCTCGCCCTCCTGTCCCGGCTGCCGGTCGGCGGCCTGATGCAGCAGGATCGACTCGTATCCTTGCGAGCGAGTCCCCTCGATCAGCGTGATATCGGCGTTTCCAGGATTGTCGGAGCGCTCGAACCACTCGACCGGGCGGTGCAGGAAATTCATTTCGACCGCCCGGTTGGTGACGCCATGACCGACGATCACAACGTTGCGGTCGCTATTTTCGGCATCGTGCATAACGGTCTGCAGGAACAGGCGCACCCGCTGGGCCACATCCGCCCGACTTTCGCCATCCGGCGGTCGTGCGTAGAACTTGCCGCTGTTGCTGCGCAGCCTCGCCCATTTTTCGAACTCCTCGGGAAACTTCTGCTTCTGTTCGGCGTGGTCATAGATTTCGGTGAAGAGACCGAAATCCTGCTCGCGTAGCAGATAATCCTCCCTGATATCGCCGACGACGCTTTGCGGCAGGGCTTCGAGCAGCGCATCCTTGCTCTGCCGCGTCCTCAGAAAGGGCGAATACCAGATCTGCAGCTTGCCGAAACCCGCGCTCGGCAATGCCTTCAGGTAGGAGGCGATCACGCCGCCTGCCTCGAGTGCCTGCCGATGGCCCCACTGCGTCAGCGGCACGTTGTGATCGCCGAATTGGCGGTAGGCCTGTTCGTTGATGTTGCCGAGGGATTCGCCGTGGCGAACGAGAAAAAGACGCATCAGCCATCCCGCATTGTCGGATATGAATCGCCGCCATCATGAACGCCCTGAATGCGCAGGGCAACATGGCCGGTAGGCCTGGCGGCGACGGGCGTCCTGCCCGCGCGGCGACAGGCATTCTGCCCGCGCGGAATGATCGGGTTTGCAGCGCGTTTCCACACCTTGTCATCTTCCTGAAACACGAGTCTGATTTTGGAAGGCTAGATGAAAGATGGGACATGAGCGGCAGCTCGTGAAAAGACATGATGGAACCCAGACATTTCCGCACGCTCTTCATTTCCGATGTCCATCTCGGCTCGAAGGCCGCGAAGGCCGACTTCCTGCTGGATTTCCTGCGCCACCACGAGGCCGATACGATCGTGCTCGTCGGCGACATCGTCGACGGCTGGCGTCTCAAGCGCAGCTGGTACTGGCCGCAGGTCTGCAACGACGTCGTCCAGAAGCTGTTGCGCAAGGCGCGCAAGGGCACGCGCGTCGTCTATATTCCCGGCAATCACGACGAATTCCTGCGGGCCTTCCCGGGCATGCATTTTGGCGGCATCGAAGTCGTCGAGCGCATGATGCATGACGGCGCAGACGGCAGAAAATACCTGATCCTGCACGGCGACGAGTTCGACGTCGTCGTCCGCAATGCACGACTGCTCGCCTATCTCGGCGACTGGGCCTATGACACGGCGATCCGCATCAATATCATCCTGGCGGCGGTGCGCCGTCGACTTGGCATGCCCTACTGGTCGTTCTCGGCCTGGGCGAAACTGCAGGTCAAACATGCCGTCAATTTCATCGGTGAATTCGAGCGCGTCGTGGCAGAGGAAGCCCGCAAAAATGGCGCCGATGGGGTGATCTGCGGACATATCCATCATGCCATCATCCAGGATATGGACGGTATCCGTTACATCAACACCGGTGATTGGGTGGAAAGTTGCACGGCGGTCGCCGAGCACGAGGACGGCACGTTCGAACTGATCACCTGGCGGGCGCTCGCCAGCAGTGTGACAGCACTTGCCGCCGTCGAGCGGGAAGACGCAGAACTGGCTCCTCAGGCCGCCTGATTTTGGCGCCGGCCATCCGCGCCTGCGCTCCCTCGAATTTAGCCGTTACCGTTAGGCGACAGGCCCTATTTATTTTCTAAAACGTTTCAGAACGGCTATTTCTCGTAATAGTCGCCTCCAGGGTGGTGTGTTAGGACAACGTCCAGTTTCCTTCAGGTCCACCCATGATTCCCGCTCAAAATTCCCCGACGGGTGAGGGAGCGCCGCCGCGCTTCCGGATGCTTAGCGCGCTTTCCTATTGCGCGCCGCTGCTCGTCAACGGCATCGTCCTGCCGTTTTTTCCCGTGTGGCTCGCAACCCACAGCTTCAGCGACCACGAGATCGGCATCATCCTTGCCATACCGATGGTGGTTCGCGTGTTGGTGGCGCCTGTCGTCGCCATGATCGCCGATCGATTGAAGGAGCGCGCCGACGTGCTGCTTTGGTCGGGTTGCCTGTCGCTGCTGACGGCGATCGCGCTGTTCTGGACGACGACCTTCTGGCCCGTGACGATCGTCTATGCGCTGCAGGGCGCCACTTTCGCGCCCTATGTGCCCGTCGTTGAATCGATCGTCATCTCGGGCGTGCGCCGCTGGGGGCTCGATTACGGATCGATGCGCGTGTGGGGCTCGATTGCGTTCATCATCTCGACGCTGGTCGGTGGCCAGCTGATCAGCCGGTGGGGCGGCGAAATGGTGCTGCCGGTCATGGTCTTCGGCTTTATCATGACCGTTGTCATGGCGATCTTCTGTCCGCGCATCGGACCGACGCGACGGCGCGGCCAGCCGATCAACATTCCGGCAGCCACCGGCAGCGGTCTGCGCGAGCCGCACCTTCTGCTGCTTCTGATCGGCGTCGCCATCCAGCAGTCGAGCCATGCGGTGCTGAACGCCTTTTCCTCGATCTACTGGCATCATCTCGGCTTCTCCGGCACGCAGGTCGGCCTGCTCTGGAGCGCCGGCGTCGCTTCGGAAGTGACTGTGTTCTTCCTGTCGAAGCGTCTCAACCGTCGCTTCGATGCCTGGACGCTGATCCGCTTCGGCTGCGCCATCAGCGTCTGCCGCTGGATCCTGTTTCCGATGAATACAGGCTTTGCCGGTTTCTTCCTGCTGCAATGTTTCCATGGCTTTACCTACGCGTTCGTGCATACCGGCGTGCAGCGGCGGATCGTGGCGACCGTGCAGGAAACGCAGGAATCCTCGGCGCAGGGCGCCTATTTCTTCTATGTCGGCATGGCGATGGCGCTGATGACCCTGGCGTCGGGTTATCTCTATGCCTGGCTCGGCGTCGTCAGCTATTACGTCATGGCCGTGGTCGCGTTCTCCGGCCTCGGCCTCGTCATCTCAGCCTATTATCTTCAGCCCCAGAGGGTGGTTTCGGGCGGAAAGACCAGGGAAGCGGCGTAACGAAGACCGGGTTCGCGGTCGCGGGCAAGCAGCAGCGGACCGTCGAGATCGACAAAATCGGCATTCTGAGCAAGTAGAACGGCGGGCGCCATGGCAAGCGAGGTGCCGACCATGCAGCCAATCATGATGCTGAATCCAAGCCGTTCGGCCTCGGCCTTCATCGACAGCGCCTCCGTCAGGCCGCCCGTCTTGTCGAGCTTGATGTTGATCGCGTCGTAGCGGTCGGCAAGGCTTGCGAGATCGCCGGTGTGGTGGACGCTCTCGTCGGCGCAGACGAGGAGCGGGCGGCGGATTTCAGCAAGCAGCCCATCGCGGCCGGCCGGCAGCGGCTGCTCGACGAGGGCCACACCCGCTTGCGCCGCGATATTGAGGTGACGTTCCAACACCGCTTCCGGCCAGCCTTCATTGGCGTCGAGGATGATTTCGGCATCGGGCGCGGCGGCGCGGACGGCGCGGATGCGGCTTTCATCGTCGCCGGTGCCGACCTTGACCTTGAGCAGGGCGCGGCCGGCATGCTCGCGCGCCTGGGCGGCCATCACCTCCGGTTCGCCGAGCGAGATGGTGTATGCGGTGGTGAGCGGCTGCGGAGCGGAAAGGCCGAGGCGGGCGGCGACGCTGTCTCCAGTCTGCTTCGCCTCGAGGTCCCAGAGGGCGCAATCGACGGCGTTGCGGGCCGCACCCGGCGGCATGGCGGACAGCAGGTCGCTGCGCGAGATGCCGGCCTCGATCAGCGGTCGAGCCGCCTCGATTTGGGCGAAAACGCTCTCCATCGTCTCGCAATAGCGGCGATAGGGCACGCATTCGCCGAGCCCCTGCGCTCCCTCTTCGACAAGCGTGCAGGTGATGACCTCGGCTTCGGTCTTTGCCCCGCGCGAGATGGTGAAGGTCCCGGCAATCGGAAAGGAATTCATCTGGATATCGAGGGTGCGCGGCATTATTGCTCTCCTGCAAGCATGGAAATTGCACGGTGCTTCTGTATATTGACGCGCCGGGCGAACGATCTGCTTCGCGATTCGCGCAATGTCGCTGTAAGCCTTGAAAGACACAAGTATCTTGAACGCCGAGAATCGCAACGCCGCCTCACTGCAAGTGGACGACCAGGCTGATGGCTCGGGACAGCGTGTGCGTCTTCAGGGAAATTGGCGCAGCGCCTACATCCATCTGGTGCTGCGCGATTTCGAAAAGCTCCTGCAGAAGAAGACCGGCGACCTGACGGTAGACCTCTCGGACATTGCGGAGATCGACACAGCCGGCATCTGGCTGCTGTGCCGGCTGAAGAAACAAGAAGAGGCTGGCGGGCGTACGGTTCGCTTCGAAGGCACCAACCCGCATATCGACGAAATGCTGGAGATGTTTTCCGAGGAGCCGGCCAAGCCCGAGCCGGAGCAGACGGAAAGAGTATCGCTTGCCGCGCGCATCTTCGCGCCGATCGGCAAGATGACCTACGACCTCTGGGACAATTTCGCCGCCTCCATGTATATCCTCGGCTCGGCGGTGCGCGGCGCGCAGATGAAGTTCGGCCGCGGCAGCGGCGTTTCGCCAGCCTCCATCGTCAACCAGATCGACCATATGGGCGTTCGCGCCGTTCCGATCATCTTGCTGATGTCTTTCCTGATCGGGGCGATCATCGCCCAGCAGGGCGCCTTCCAGCTGCGCTATTTCGGCGCGGAGGTTTTCGTCGTCGATCTCGTCGGCATCCTGCAATTGCGCGAAATCGGCGTGCTTCTGACGTCGATCATGATCGCCGGCCRTTCGGGCAGCGCCATCACCGCCGAAATCGGCTCGATGAAGATGCGCGAGGAGATCGACGCGCTGAAGGTGATGGGGCTGAACCCGATCGGCGTGCTGATCTTCCCGCGGCTGGTGGCGCTGACCATCGCGCTGCCGCTCTTGACGGTGCTCGCAAATTTCGCTTCGCTGGGCGGGGCTGCCGCCGTCGCCTGGGGCTATTCCGGCATTACCTTCGCCAATTTCCTGTCGCGCCTGCATGAGGCGGTGACCCTGTCGACGGTGCTCTCAGGTATGATCAAGGCGCCCTTCATGGCGCTGGTGATCGGCATCGTCGCCGCCGTCGAGGGGTTGAAGGTTGGTGGCAGCGCGGAATCGCTCGGCCAGCATGTGACGGCCGCGGTGGTGAAGGCGATTTTCGTCGTCATCCTGATGGACGGGCTTTTTGCGATGTTCTATGCAGCGATCGATTTCTAGGATGGCGGACCGCGTGGACGAGAAACCGATCGATACGGAAGACAAGGACGAAAGGGACATCGTGCTGTCGGCGCGTGACGTCACCGTCGGCTTCGGCTCCAAGGTCGTGCTCGACAATCTGAACCTCAATATCTACCGCGGCGAGATCCTGGGCTTCGTCGGCGCGTCCGGCACCGGCAAATCGGTGCTGATGCGCACCGTGCTCCGGCTGCTGCCGCGCCGCTCCGGCACGATCAAGATCCTCGGCCAGGATTTCGACGAACTCGACGAGCCGCAGCGCAACGCGCTCGACATGCGGCTCGGCGTGCTGTTCCAGCAGGGGGCGCTGTTCTCGTCGCTGACAGTCAAGGAAAACATTCAGGTGCCGATGCGCGAGTATCTCGATCTGCCGACCTCGCTGATGGACGAGCTGGCGCATCTGAAGATCCGTATGGTCGGGCTTGCAGCCGATGCCGCCGACAAATATCCATCCGAACTGTCCGGCGGCATGATCAAGCGCGCAGCCCTTGCGCGCGCGCTGTCACTCGATCCGGAACTCGTCTTCCTGGACGAGCCGACCTCCGGCCTCGACCCGATCGGCGCGGCCGAATTCGACGAACTGATCGCCAACCTGCGCGATAGTCTGGGATTGACCGTGTATATGGTCACGCACGACCTCGACAGCCTGTTTTCGGTCTGCGACCGTATTGCCGTGCTCGGAAAGAAGCGAGTAATGGTGGAAGGCACGATCGACGACATGCTGGCCTATGACGATCCGTGGGTGCAGGCCTATTTCAAGGGCAAACGCGCGCGGTCGATCGTGCCGCAGAACGATGCTGCCGCGCGGCACGACAGCAGCGGAAAGTGACCGGATAAGATGGAAACCAAAGCCAATTACACGATTGTCGGTTTTTTCACGGTGCTGGTGATCGCAGCTGCCTTCGGCTTCGTCTACTGGATGGCCGAATATGGCCGCGGCGGCCCGATGACGGAACTGATCGTTCGTATTCCGGGTTCGGCCAACGGTCTCAGCGTCGGCTCGCCGGTGCGCTTCAACGGCATCCAGATCGGCTCGGTGCAAACACTGTCGATCGATGCCGACGATCCGCAATATTCGCTGGCCTTCACCCAGGTGCGCACCGATGCGCCGATCTACCCATCCACCAAGGCCGCCCTGGAAATCCAGGGTTTGACCGGGGCTGCCTATATCGAACTGTCAGGCGGCCGCAAGGGCGAGGAAAGCATCCTCCAGCATGCGATCGACAACGGCAAACGCGCCGTCATCGTCGCCGACCAGTCGAGCGTCACCAACCTTCTGGCGACGGCCGACAAGATCCTCGATCGCGCCAACGACGCCGTCGGTGAACTTCAAGGTTTCATCGAGGATTCGCGCGGGCCGCTGACCGAGACTTTCAAGAACGCCGAGACGTTCTCGGATGCGCTTGCCAAGAATTCCGGCAATATCGACGCCTTCCTGCAGAGCGTCGGCCAGCTCTCGGAGACGGTGAAGGCGGTTTCCGGTCGTGTCGATTCGACGCTTCAAGCCGTCGAATCGCTGGTCAAGGCGGTCGATGCACAGAAGATCGACAACATCGTTTCCAATGCCGAGAAAATTACCGCCAATGTCGCGGATGCCTCGGGCGACCTTAAGGGCGCGATCCAGAAGTTCGACCAGACGGCCACCACCTTCAATGATTTCGGCAAGCAGGCGCAGGCGACACTCGACCGCGTCGATACGCTCGTTGCCCAGATCGATCCGGCGAAGGTGAAGGGCTCCGTCGACGATATCTCGCAGGCGACCAAGGATGCGCGCGCCGCCGTCGCCTCGATCCGCGATGTCGCCAACACGGTTTCGGCGCGTCAGAAAGATATCGACCAGACGATCCAGGACGTGTCGCAGCTTTCCAACAAGCTGAATTCGGCCTCGACCCGCATCGACGGCATTCTCATCAAGGTCGATGCGCTGCTCGGCACCGACAATACGCAATCGCTGTTCACTGAAGCGCGCGATACGCTGGAATCCTTCAAGAAGGTCGCCGACAACCTGAATTCGCGCATTGGGCCGATTGCCGACAATCTGCAGAAATTCTCGAGCGGCGGCTTGCGCGACGTGCAGACTCTCGTCAACGACATGCGCGGAACCGTGAGCAATCTGAACGATACGATCACCAACTTCGACCGCAATCCGCAGCGCCTGATCTTCGGCGGGGACACGGTGAAGCAATATGACGGCCGGACGCGGCGTTAACTGGGAAATCAAGGGTAGCCTAATATGGTCGCATCGCATCTGTTGTCGCGCCGTTCTTGGATCAGGGGAACGGTGATCGCGCTGCCGCTGACGGCGATGATTCTTTCGGGGTGCGGCACCGCGGCCAAGAACGACACCTATGACCTGCCCGCCGCCGTCGACGGCAGCGGACCCGCGGCCAAATCCCGCCAGGTCCTGATCGCCAGCCCCACAGCGCTAAGGTCGCTCGACAGCGAGCAGATCGTGATCCGTGTTTCGCCTTCGGAAATCCAGTATCTCTCAAAGGCGCAGTGGGGCGACAAGCTGCCGCGCATCGTGCAGTCGAAGCTGGTGGAAGCCTTCGAGAACTCGGGCAAGCTCGGCGGCGTCGRCATGCCGGGGCAGGGGCTGGCGATCGACTACCAGATCGTCACCGATATCCGCTCCTTCGAGATCGATGCTTCGAACGGCAACCAGGCGGTGGTCGAGATCTCCGCCAAGATCCTCAACGATCGCAATGGCTCGGTGCGCACTCAGAAGGTGTTCCGCGCCATGGCGCCGGCCGGCGGCGACAATGACGGCTTCGTCAAAGGCCTCGATCGCGCCTTCTCCACGGTTGCCTCCGAGATCGTCAGTTGGACCCTGCGCTCAATCTGAACTGGAATTCCGAGGCCACCCCGTGAATATCGGGGGTTGTCGATTGTGAAAATTATTTGATCCCATGGCATAGGGGTCGTCATCGTATTCAATTTCTTCATGAATTTGTGGAACGCATCATGTTATCGCTGTCAGGAGGCATGCTGCATGGTGGCTGCACGAGTATTCGGGAAATCGTCATTGGAGGCGATCCAACGCGAAAATGATCGCCTGGCTGCGCTGCAGCAGCTCGATCTCCTCGACACTCCGAGGGACGAGGGCTTCGAGCGCATCGTACGCCTGATAAAGGAAATCTTTTCCATCGACATCGGCATCGTGTCGCTGATCGATGCGCATCGGCAATGGTACAAGGCTTGCTCCGGCCTTTCGGCCGACGAAGTGTCGCGCGAAGACACGTTCTGCCGCTACGTCGTGGACTGTGAAAGGCCTGTTGTCGTGCAGGACGCCACCAAGGACTCGCGGTTTTCACAGCATCCTTCGGTGACGGGCGAGGACAATATTCGTTTTTACGCCGGCGTGCCGTTGAGAACAAAAGCCGGGCACATGATCGGAACGGTATGCGCGATCGACCGCAGGCCACGATCGTTCGGCAACAGAGATCTCGGCATTCTCGAGGAACTGGCGGGGGCTGCGATGGACCGCATCGAGCTCATGCAGTCGGCCGCGATTGACAGCCTTACCGAGGCGATGACGCGGCGGGCCTTCAAGCAGGAGGCCGATCAGCTCATTTCGCTCGCTCTGCGGCACAAGCACGACCTCTCATGCATCGTCTTCGATATCGACCAGTTCAAGAAGGTGAACGATACGCATGGACATGCCGCCGGAGACGAGGTCCTCAAGGTGGTGGCATCGACCTGCAAGGCGACCCTTCGAGCCGGTGATCTGTTCGGCCGTCTTGGCGGCGAGGAATTTGCCGTCATCCTGCCGCATGTCGATCGGGAAGGTGCTGTCGCAGTCGCCGAGAAACTCAGAGCCGCCATCGCCTCTGAGATCATTCGCGGCGATCATGGCGCTCTGACCGTTACAGCCAGCTTCGGAACTTCGGCACTCTCGATCGTCAGCAAAGAGATCGAAGCCCTGCTGGCTCAGGCGGATGCGGCGATGTATCAGGCCAAGCATGGCGGACGGAATCGTTGCGTGTCGTGGAGTTCCATCCACGCCGATCACGCCATTGGCGCTCGACGGCGGGTGCTGAAGGCGGGTTCGATCCTGTTCAACGATCGACGCTCGACCATCGACTGCACAGTCAAATCCATTGGATCGGAGAGCGCCGGCATTTCCGTCTCCAATACATCAGGCATTCCTTCGGAATTCATTCTGGCCATCAAAGGCGAAGGATTCGAAACGAATTGCAGGGTGATCGCGCAAGACCGGCAGCATCTGGAAGTGGCTTTCAGATAACCCGTTAGAGCGCCGTGCGTCCTTTTGGACGCATTAAGGACGCTCTAACTCATTCAATCCTCGCATCGTGCTTTCCGAAAATCGAATCCGATTTTCGGAAAGCACGGTGCGCTAGCAAAAACCTKCCGGCAGGTCTCTGCTCATCGGCCTATTTGGTCGGCTGCGAATCCGTCATCGTCGCTCCCGGCTGGCTGCCTGGCGTCGTGGAAGCTGTGGCGGTCGATGACGGCGAGAGAGTGCTGTCCAGCAGGCTTGCCATCTTGTCGTCGCGTATGCTCGCGGTCTTTTCGCCCATGACGACGCCGACCACGCGGCGGCCATCCTTCAGCGCCGACGTCACGACATTGTAGCCCGATGCGTCGGTGTAGCCGGTCTTGATGCCGTCGACGCCGTCATAGCGATACATGAGGTTGTTATGGCCGCGCAGCTTCATGCCGCGGAACTGGAATCCGCGCATGGAGAAGAGCTTGAACTCCTCGGGAAAGTCGCGCATCAGCGAAACGCCGAGTGTCGCCATATCTCGCGCCGTGGTGACCTGCTCAGGATCGGGAAGGCCCGACGGATTCTTGAAGACCGTATCCTTCATGCCGAGCTGACGTGCCCTCTCGGTCATCGCCTTGGCGAAAGCCTGTTCGGAGCCGCCAAGCTGCTCGGCGATCGCCACGGCCGCATCGTTGGCGGACAGCACGACAATCCCTTCGACCGCTTCGCGCAGCGTCACCTTGCGGCCGGCGCCGACGGCGAGCTTGAAAGGCTCCTTGCTCTCGGCATTTTCCGACATGGTGAGCTTCTCATCCCAGTTGAGGCGTCCGTCATGCAGGGCCTCGAAGGCGAGATAGAGCGTCATCATTTTGGTCAGCGACGCCGGATAGTTCAGATCGTCCTGATTGGAGCCTTCAAGGACCTGACCGGACTGCACATCAACGACGAAGCTTGCCTGGCCTGCCTGAGCCAGAGTGAAAGCGCCCATCAGGAAAACAGAAGAGAGCGCGGTGGCAAGGAGCCGGGATGTCGTCTTGGTCATCAATGTTGCTGTCTCTATCGTTTGGATGGTGGAGTGAGCCATTCGCTTTAATGTGAGCGGATCAGAAAAGTTTGTGACGGAATGAAGGACAGGGGGCAATAAAAAAGGATCATCCACAGCTGATTCCTTTTGTCTCACCATTCAGGCTTTGGCCTTGCCGACGTCGAGCGTCTTTCGGCCTTCAGCGAGGAATGAAGCGTCGGATCTCGCACAATCCTTGCGGGCACGCTCATTTCGATCTAAGGCGCTGGAAGACAGCATTACGCTGCGTGAGGTGGGATTTCTATGATGCGCTCGGCAATGGTTTTGGTCGTTGGCATATGTGTGCTCATCTTCTCTGCTCTTTCCAGCCTTGCGTCATCTGGACGCGTTGCGCTGGTGATTGGCAACTCGGCCTATAGCCAGGTCGAAAAGATTCGGAACCCCGGAAATGATGCGACTGCTATCGGTGCAGCGCTTCGGCGAATGGGTTTCGAGGTGACGGTCGTCCATGATGCGACAAAGGTTGAATTCGATTCCGCTCTGTCGACGTTTTCCGATGTTGCGGCCGGGGCAGATATTGCCGTGGTATTCTACGCCGGACACGGAATGGAGCTTAACGGCTCCAACTATCTCATTCCGACAGATGCCACTTTAAGCACAGATGCGCAGGCGACCTCTGAAACCGTGACGTTGGACAACGTTCTGGATGCTGTTCGCAGCGTCAAAGGTCTTCGCATCGTCCTTCTCGACGTATACCGCAAGAATCCCTTTGTGCTGAAAATGAAGCCAAACGGAGCCAGCCGTTCCATCGGACGAGGGCTTGCGGGGATCGAACCAAAGCCGAATTTGCTCGTCAGCTATTCGGCGGAGGCGGGCGCCACTGCAAATGGCGTCGATTCCGATCACAGCCCCTATACCGAGGGCCTGCTGAAGTTCCTAGAGATGCCCGGGCTTGAGGTGAATTTTCTTTTCAGACGCGTCTCTGCCTATGTCCGAAATAAAACCGATGGCCAGCAGACACCGTTCGAATATTCCAGCTTGCCCGAGGAACCTGTCTATCTCAGCCCATCCTCCGCCACCAATTTGCCGGCTACCAAAGCTCAAATGGTTCTCTATGAGGAGAGAGTTGGGATGCCGGAGCCGACGGCATTGGCTGGCTCGGTGACTTGGTCAATCGATATGCGGACTGACGCCAAGGGCCACTCCGATCCAGTCGTGCGGGGCCACATGGAAATTCCGCAGCGTAACCTGACGGCTGTACTGACGCTGGAAAGAAATACGGATCCATCGATCGCTGCGAGCCATCTCTTCGAACTATCGTTTCAGATCGCGGCAGGATTTGAAGGAGGAGGAATTAATAGTTGGACGAGCATGTCGATGAAGACCACGGAAGGCGCTCGCGGTGACATGTTGATAGCCGTGGCCGGCAAGGTCACTGACACTCTCTATATGCTGGCGCTCAATGGTTTGCCTGATGCTCGCGCCAAAAACATCGAATTGCTTGGTAAACGCCGATGGATTGATTTGCCGATCTTTTATCAGAACGGCACACGAGCGCTGCTGACGCTTGAAAAGGGCGAGGATGGTGAGCGTGTGTTCAATCAGGCAATTCAGGCTTGGGCGTCAGATGATCTGGCCCGGACTGATGGCGGCAATGCTCAATAGAAAGATGGCAGCATCAAATCCGGTCTACGAACTGCCGCCCTAGTTTTCAGGTTCAGACCGCGGCCCATGGTCACCAACGAAAGCCGCCTGACGTCAGTTCAAACGGCTTTCTCCCATTCGACGATCGAATTGGCCTCCGTTCGCTCGGGCGGTTTTCGCCCGAGGGTATCAGTCAGTCAGGCTCAGCCGAGCCTGCCTGCGGCGTGGGCGAGCATGGTGTAGACCTTGCCCGTATCCGAGGTGAGGTAGGACTGCGTCACCGTCCGGTTCGGGTCGGTGCGGGCGACGTCGGCGAGCAGCTTTTCGAAATCACCAATGTAGCGGTCGACGGCGGTGCGGAACTCCGGTTCGCGGTCGTATTTGCGCTTGATCTCGTCGAAGGTCTGTTGGCCCTTCAGCGTGTAGAGGCGGCGGGTGAAGACGTCGCGCTCTCCGCGCTGGTATCGACGCCAGAGATCGACCGAGGCGTCATGGTCGATGGCGCGGGCGATATCGACCGAGAGCGAGTTCAGCGATTCGACGACGTGACGCGGATTGCGGCTGTCGTTGCTGCGCGCGACCGGTGCGGCAGTTTCCGCCGGGCGGGCCGGAGCACGGGCAGCCGCCTCGTCGGCGGCCTCCTCACGCGATGCGCCACGCAGGAGGTCGCTGATCCAGCCGCCGCTTTCCGGACGCGCGGGCTCCTGACGGCCTGTTTCCTGGCGAGTGGGGGCAGGCTGCGGGGCGGCGCGCTGGGGAGCGGCAGCCGGCGCAGATGGTGCGATCGTTCCGCGCAGACCTGCCGCTTCGATCGGCGGGGGTGCTGCCGGCTGCGGCGGCTGGGCTGCGACCGGCTGGGCGGGACGCGGGGCAGGCTGCACCTGAGCGAGCGTGCGGGCGACAGGCTCGGAGATCTCGAGCTGCTGGCTGGAGCGGCCGACGAGCTGGGAGATATCCTGCAGCGCCTTGATCTGCTCGGCGACGGCCCGGCGCATGGCCGAGGCGCTTTCCTTGGCTTCCTCGGGAAGATCGAAGGCGCCACGCTTCAGCTCGGCGCGGGTGGCGTCGAGCTCGTTACGGATGTCGGCGGCGGAGCGGCGGATATCCTCGGTGGCGCCGGAGAAGCGGCCGACGGCATCATCGATCGCCTCGCGCAGCGCTTCCCGCATGTTCTGGGCGGCACCGTCGGAGGCACGGCCGGCTTCCCCGAGCATACGCTCGACTTCCGACAGCGAGGCCGTGAGACCGCCGCGAATGCGATTGGAGAGATCGCCGGAACGGCGTTCGACATTGGCGAAGGTGCCGTCGATCGTCGTATTCGCCTCGTCGCCGGCGCGGGTGATCGCCTCGCGCATCGTCTCTGCCGCTTCCTGGGCACGCTTCTCGGTTTCGGTGAGAATGCGGCCGATATCGGCGAAGGAGGATTGCACACCTTGGCGCAGATTGCCGGTGACCTGGTTGGAGCGTTGCTCTGCCCGCTCGAACACAGTCTCGATCATGCTGCCGAGGCCTTGCATGGTCTTTTCGATCTCGGCGGAGCGCTGGACGAGGCCGACAGAGAGTGTCTGCAGCGCGCTCTCGCGCTCTTCGAGCGTCGAGGCGAGGTTGGACTGGGCGGCGCCGAGAAGCTGCGAGGCCTGAGTCAGGACCTTGGAGTGTTCGTCGAAGCGGCCGATGATCCCGCCGACCTGCGCCAGCGTCTGGCCCGAGATGTCGGAGAGGCGGTCGATCTTGCCTTCGAGGAGCCTGGTCGAGGCGGAGACCATTTCAGCGGCCTTGGTGGCGGAGTCGGCAAAGCGCGTGGTGGTGTCGCCGAGAAGGCCGTCGACGCTGGCCAGTTGTTCGGCGGAGCGGTTCATCATCATCGCCATCGCCGCACTGCTTTCCGACATGCGCTGGACGAGGCCGTTGACGTTGCCGACCAGGCTGTTTTCGATGGCGCTGACGGCATTGGCGACATTCTCGGTGCGGGCGGCAACGGCGCTGGCGAGTGCTTCGTTTTCGGCGCGCAGACGCTCGGCGCTGAGATTGGCCGCGGCGGTGATGCGGGCGGCAGCCTGCTCGCCGGCATCGGTGTAGCGGTCGATGATCGGGCGGGCCGTTTCGTCGAGGATGCGCGTCAATTCGACCGAACGGCCTGATAGCATCGAGTTGAGGTCGCGGGTGCGCTCTTCGAGCGTCGAGCGGATCGAGTTGCCGCGCGTTTCCAGTGCCCGGTCGATGTCGGAGAACGTCGTATCGATTTCGCGGGCACGCTCCTCGAGATTGGTGCGAATGGCGCTGCTGCGGGCTTCGAGCGCCCGGTCGACATCCGCCATGGTGGCGGAAATCTCGCTGCCGGCGCCCGACAGTGTCGAGCGGATGGCATTGCCGCGTGTCTCCAGAGACTGGCCGGCATCCGACAGCACCTTGGAGATGGCATTGACTTGCGTGCCGACGATGGTCTCGGCCTCGGCGACCTTGTTGACGATGGCGTTACCGGCTTCCGAGAAGGTCTGGGCGACGGCAGCGGCCTGGCTTGCCAGCCGGTTCTGAGCTTCAGCGACACGGGTGACGATCTGCGACGAGCGCTCATCCATGGTGCGGGTGAATTCGTCGCTTTTCGCATTGAGATCCTCGGCGAATTGCTGGCCGGTCTTGCCAAGCAGTTCGGTGGTTCTCGTCGCTTCGCCTTCCATTCCCTGGGCCGCGTCGGCAACCGCGCTACGCAGCGTCGAGGCGAGACCGGCGGCCTTGCCTTCGATGGTGCGGTTGACGGCCTCGAGGCCGACGGTCAACGCACGGTCCATGGTGGAGAGGCGTTCCTCGATGCGTTCATTGCCGCGGTCGAGCGTTTCGCCGAGGCTCGCGGTGCGGCCCTCGATGGCGCCCGTCAGGCTGGTGGTGCGGCTGTCCAGCGTCTCGGCCAGGTTGGCGGTGCGGCTGTCGATCGCCTGGGTGAGGTTAGCAGCACTGCCTTCGAGCGTCGCGGAGATGCGCCGAGTGGTATCGTCGCTGAGCGCGCCGAGACGGGAGACGCCGTCGGCAAGCACGCCGGACAGCTGGCCGGTGGCCGCTTCGACCTTTTCGGCAACGCCGCCGACGCCGTCGCGGATGCGGGTCTCGATCGCTGCGAGACCGGTTTCCACACGTGATCCGGTTTCTTCAAAACGGCCCGTCAGGCTTTCGACCGACCGATCAAGATGGGCGGAGAAATTCTGGGTGGAACTCGAAATCGCATGTGCCGCCTCCTGGAAGCGGCTGGCGATCTGGCCGGCGCCGGCATGCATGCGATCTTCCAATGTCTGGGCGCCGGCATCGATCGCCTGGCGGATCGCGGCTTCACGGTGCTCCAGCGACAATTCGAGCATGCCGACACTCGTCGCCACCGATGTGCCGATGCTGGTCGCCTGTTCGGCCAGCGTATCGCTGATCAGCGCATGGGCCTGGTTCAGCGATAGGTCGATGGCGTTGGCGCGGTCTTCGAGCGTCGTGCGGATGCGCTCATGGGCAGAGGCGAGCCCACCCTCGATGCGCGCTGCGGCCTCGTCGGCGAGGCCTCCGAGCCGTGTATGTGCATCGGTCAGACGGCCTTCGATGCGGCCGGTCAAACCGCCGACGAGATCCTCGAAGCGGGCGCCGCCGGTATCGAGAACGCCCGAGAGGGCGGCGCTATGTTCGGAAAGCGCATTTTCGAGCCGCTGCTGATTGTCGGTATAGGCGGTGCGGATCGCATCGGTCTTGTCGGAGAAGGCGCCGGCGACTCGTGCCTCGGCACCGGAGACGGCCTCCATAATGGCGTTGCTGCGGGCTTCGA
Organism: Rhizobium sp. P1_E1; assembly: GCF_056406015.1. Classification (NCBI taxonomy): domain Bacteria; kingdom Pseudomonadati; phylum Pseudomonadota; class Alphaproteobacteria; order Hyphomicrobiales; family Rhizobiaceae; genus Rhizobium; species Rhizobium sp. P1_E1. The sequence goes on from NZ_JBFUAY010000026.1 coordinate 45,009, forward strand.
GCACACTGTCGAAGCGGCTCTGGTTATCGTCGAGCGAAATGGCGAGCGCCATGGTCTTTTCATCGAGCGTATCGGTGAGCCGGTCGTGGGTTGCCGTCACGGCGCCGATGATCGCGGCGGTGCGGTGCCCCAAGGCTTCCTCGAGGCGGGCCTGGCCTTCATTCAGCGAGGCGGCAAGGGCGGCGGCCTTCTGGTCGAGCACACCGTTCAGGCCTTCGTGCGTGCCGGAGACCGCATTGGTGATCGCTTCGGCGCCTGTTGTCATTGTCTCCTCGAGACGGCTCTGGCTCTCGTTCAGCGAGATGGCAAGCGCCATCGCCCGATCGTCGAGCGTCTCGGACAGGCGGTCGTGGGTGGCGGAGACCGCATTGAGGAAGGATTCCGAGCGGCTCTCCAGCGTGTCCTGCAGGCGGCTCTGGCCCTCGTTCAGGGAGGCGGCGAGCGCCGTCGCTTTTTCGTCGAGCGTGTCCTCGATACGCGTCTGAGTTTCGTTGAGCGAAATGGCGAGCGTCATCGCCTTTTCGTCCAGCGTCTCGGAGAGGCGATCATGGGTGCTGGAGACGGCATTCAGCAGAGCTGCGGAGCGGGTTTCGAGCGTATTCTCGATACGGGCCTGGCCTTCGCTCAGCGAGGTGGCAAAAGCTGCCGCCTTGCCGTCCAGAGTCTCCGAGAGACGGTCATGAGTGCCGGAGACGGCGTTCAGCAGGGCCGCGGAACGGGTTTCGAGCGTGTCCTCGATGCGGGCCTGGCTCTCGTTCAAGGTAATGGCCAGCGCCATGGCCTTCTCGTCGAGCGTCTCGGCAAGGCGATCGCGCGTGCCGGACACGGTGTTCAGCAGCGCCTCGGCGCGCGCTCCAAGCGCATCCTCGATGCGGGCATGGCGCTGGTCGAGCGAGGTCGTAAGGGCGGCCGCCTTGCTGTCCAGCGTTTCTGACAGGCGATCATGCGTGCTTGATACGGCGTTGAGGAAGGCCTCGGAGCGGGTCTCGAGCGTATCCTCGATACGAGCCTGGTTTTCGTTGAGCGAAATGGCGAGAGCCATCGCCTTTTCGTCGAGCGTCTCGGAGAGGCGGTCATGCGTACTTGATACCGCATGCAGCAGCGCTTCGGAGCGGGTCTCGAGCGTGTCCTCGATGCGGGCCTGGCTCTCGTTCAGAGAGATGGCCAGCGTCATCGCCTTTTCGTCGAGCGTCTCGGCAAGACGGTCATGGGTACCGGAGACGGCATTGATGATGGCGTCGGAGCGGGTCGCCAAGGCTTCCTCGAAGCGGCCGTGATGGGTGGTCAGCGCCTCGACGAGCGCGCCACCGCGCTCTGCCATGACGCTGTCGATACGGCCGTGGGCCGTGCCGAGCGCTTCGCTGATTTCTGCCGCACGGGCAGTAAGCACGCCGCTTAGCTCCTCGGCGCGACCGCCGAAGGCAGTGGTCACCTGCTCGGTGCCGGCGGCAACGGCAGTCGTCAGATCGGTGGTGGTGGTGCGCAGAGTGTCGCGGAATTCGGCCGAGCGTGTCTGAAGGTTGTTCTGCAGCTCGGAGGTACCGGTCGCAAGCGTCAGCGCGATGTCAGACGTAGCGCTCTGCAGCGCCGAGGTCAGTTCGCCGGTACGGCTGGTGAGTACTGTGGTGATTTCGTCCGCGCGGCTGCCGAGGGTGCTTTCCAGGACTTCGTGGCCGGTGGCGAGCGTGGTGGCGAGCGCCAGCGACTGGTCGGTCATCGACGAACCAAGGCGGTCGATGCCGGAATTCAGGATGCCGTCGATCGAATCCGAGCCGCCGGTCAGCGTCTCGTCGATACGGGCGAGGCTCTCCATCAGCTTGGTGTCGAGCGAGCCTGTGCGTTTGTCGAAGGCGCTGGTGAATTCGGCGACGCGTTCGTCGAAGGCGGTCGACAACTGGGCGACAGTCGTCTGCAGCCGCTCCTCGAAGAAGCCGGAGCGCACGTCGAGATCCATGACGGCGTCGTCGGCGGTGGTTTGCAGGCTCTGGCGGAAGCTTGCACCCTTTTCGTCGAGCGCGCTGTTCAACTTCGACAGCACGTCGTCAAGCGTGCCGCCGATCGTGCGTTCGCCTGACGTCAGGCTCTCGTTGATCTCGCGGGTGCGGGCGATCAGGATCTCATTGAGCTGGTGCGTACGCTCGTTCAGCGCCGCATTCAGCTTTTCCGTGCTGCTGTCCATGGTCGAGGCGCGCGTCTCGAACTGGCTGAGCAGCCTTTCGCCATGATCGTTGAGATTGACGGAGAGGGCTTCGAGGCGGTTGTCGAATTCGGTAGCCAGCGCAAAACCCGATGCGTTCAGTGTCTGCAACAGCGTATCTGTCTTGGCTGCGAGCAGGCTGCCCATCGACTGCAGGGCGCTGTCCGACTTTTCCAGGATCGTCGCGGCGCGTGTATCGATGAGCGAGGCGAAGGCTTCGCCCGATGTGGCAAGCCGTACCGCGATCTCTTCGGTCGCAAGCGACAGCTCTTCCTTCAACTGATCGTGTACGCTGCCGATCGAGGTGCGGATACGGTCGGCATGGTTGACGATCGCTTCGCGCTCGGAGCCGAGTTCGTGGACGAGACCGCGCACGCGCAACTCGTTGTCGGCATAGGAACGTTCAAGGGCATTGACTTCGGAATGGACGAGCGTTTCCAGCTCGGAGGCACGGGCGATGGTGCGCTCGATGCCCTCATTCATGGCCGAGACCTCACGGCGCACGGCCTGGCCGACCGTCATGATGCGCTCGGAGGCGATGGTTTCCGGCTCTGCCAGGCGCAATGCCACTTCTGCCATGGAGCGGGCGGCGTTGCGCATGTCCTGGGCGCGGGAGATCATGATGGCGAAGGCATAGAACATCATCACGGGAATGATGATGCCGACGAGGCCGGCGATGACGCCGGGCAGGGCGACGAGATCGGCGAGCGAACGGATCTGCCAGATCTGCGGAGAATAAAGCAGCGACATCAGACCGAGGCCGGCCATGACCCAAAGCACAGAAAACAGGGTGGCGGTACGCACCGCCGAGCGGCTGGAGGCGCCGTCAAAGGATTTCAGGATCGACGCGGGCGTATTGCGGCTGGCATCGTTGGCGGGCGCGAAGGTCGGGCCCCTGGAAGCCTGCTCGCCGGCGGCACCGCGGCGGCTGCGGCGCTGCGCTTCTTCCTGGGCCTGCTGATTGCGCGCATTTACTGGATCAGACACATTAGCCTCCGGGGCCTGGGGCGCGTCGCCGCGGCGAGACGGTACGTTATCCTTGCTGAAGTCGATCTGGAGCGCCTCGTCCAATGCCTTGAACGCCTTGTCCTCAATCGACTCGTTATATTTGTTGTTCGCCATTCGGGTATGCCTCGTTACTGTCAGCCGGCCCAACCGCGCATCCGGGGCTTCCGCCTCACCCGGGAACAACTTTGCCGTTCCAGCCTCCCATCCCAACGAAGGACGGATAAGCATGTCATTTCAGAGTAGATAGCCGCTTTTTCAAACGGAAGGTATCAAAACACTACCATTATCCACTCGCTCGGCAAAGGCGCGTACCATAAACCCGCTCCACCAGTATCGTAGTGACACATCTGAGCTCTTCACACAATTAATGAAGGCTTGAGATTCACGGCCCGTTAACCCGTTGTTAACATCTTTGAATCCTAGACACCGCTTAAAAACCAATAATTTAGGGATGTTTAACGGACGTTAACCATATGGCGAGATTTCCGCCCTGAGTGTGCCGGAATTTAACGTGATAGCCACCCTCCTGACGCAGAACTGTTGCAACTGCGGACGACAGAGACGGGAGAATTGGCAATGGCAGCCCAGATGGCAGCATTGAACATCGTATTCGAGGCGCCGGATAATGCAAAGGGACCGTGTCCCTCGAAGGTCCGGCCGATCGATCTGGTCCATCTCGCAAAGCAGACGATGGGCGACAAGACGCTGGAAATCGAAGTCCTTCAGATGTTTGCGCGCCAGGCCCGTGCATGTCTACAGGATATTGCGAGCGGTGAAACCATCCGTATCGGGGCAGCCGCGCATCGGCTGAAGGGCGCGGCAAGCTCAGTCGGCGCGTTCCGCGTGTCGCAGACGGCGGAAGCGGTCGAGGAAACCGGCGGCGATGCCGGCGCGACGGCAGCGCTGGGTGCCGCCGTCATCGACGCCGAGAATTTCATCTTGAAGCTCTGCCGCGGCTGATCTCTAAGTCTTTATTTAATGCATGTCATTGTCCCAAAACCGCTGCACACTGTTGGACGACGTGCAGGAGATAGTGTTTTAACGAGGCCCGTTGTTCCATTGCGGAACCGCGGGTCTTTTTGCGACGTCCCGTATGACGCTTTGAAGACGGCGGGCGAAGGCCCGATCTGCGAGGCTATGGCGGATTTCGCCAATATTGACTGACGCGTCGAATTGTCGGAAGAAAATCCGCCCACCCACCTGAAGACCGGAAATAGTCCTGATGCCCAAACTTACCATCGTCGCCTTCGACGGCACGCGCTTCGACCTCGACGTCGACCAAGGCTCCACCGTGATGGAGAATGCCGTGCGCAATTCGGTGCCCGGCATCGAGGCCGAATGCGGCGGCGCCTGCGCCTGCGCGACCTGTCATGTCTATGTCGATGAGGAGTGGACGGAAAAGGTCGGCCAGCCGGAAGCGATGGAAGAGGACATGCTCGACTTCGCCTTCGATGTGCGCCCGACCTCGCGGCTGTCCTGTCAGATCCGGATGAAGGCTGTCTATGACGGGCTCGTGGTCCACGTGCCGGAACGCCAGGCCTGAAGCACGTCACGCTTCAAACGTCGCCGCAACATTCGATATCAAAAAAGACGCCTCGCGCGCTTGAGCGAGCGAGGCGAGGCGGGCGCATTACCTACGGATGAGGGAGGAACATCCGCGGCTTCGGAACGCGCCAGGAGAACCCAGCGATGAAAGTGCAGATGCCGTACCTGAACTTTCGAATGTGTTCATATTAACGCGTTCCGGTTGAGTCTGCCAGGATGAAAAATGACCATTCAATCGCTGGGGAGGGTGCAAGTTTCGCACAAGTTTCGTTGTGCAGCTAAGGTTTTCCGCTCGCAACCAGATTGAAAAAGCCTTATTTTTCGCCGGCTCGACCGTTGATTCGATTATTCAGCAACCTCAACATTCGCTTCTGAAAATTGACCGCCTCGACCCGGTCGAAGCGCGCCTGCTGCCGGTCGTGCTCCTCTATACCGCGAGCTGATTCGTTGGAGACGAGTTCCTGCATGGCTTCGCAGCTGCGCTGCTGGCGTAGCGCCCGAATGGCGCGCTCCATGGCGCGAGCCTGATCGCGGGCGATCTCGGCATGGCGCTCCTCGTGGCGCTTGATATCGCTCGACAGCGCGTCCCAGATCATCGACAGCTCCTTGCTGGCGCCCTTGCGGCTGCTCCAGCGCGGCAGGATGATCTGGGTGTGGACCGTGACCTTGACGTTGCCGACGCGGCAGCGCCCGTTATCCTGGATATAGGTTGCCTCGCCGCCGAAGCGGATCTTCGTGGCGCCGGGATGGCGGGCAGAGGAACCGCTCGCCGTCGGCCCCCGCCGGCTGAGTTCGCGGTCGAGCTCATCCGCTGTTTTGCCGCGAATGTCGAAATAGGAATAGCTTTTCGATGCGATCACTTCGGCCGCCACGGGGCTGCAAAGGGAAAGAGCAATGGAAAAGGCGATAGGAAGGACCATATAACGCACTGCAAGCGGCATTCTGAACGCAACCCGTGTTGAAATCGACAGGAGCTTGGGGCATAGCCACCGCAAGCGCAATATCGGATGGCGCTTTTTTCGTCCTCAATGGGATAAGTCTGGTGACAGGGCTCGAAGGCAGTATATGGCGTGTCGGCCATGGCCGGGAGATCGAACTCGGCCGTCGTTCGACGATCATGGCGATCATTAACGTGACGCCGGACTCCTTTTCAGACGGCGGTCGCTTTGAAACCGTCGATGCGGCGGTCGAACAGGCGCTGCGAGCGGTGAGCGAGGGCGCCGGCATTATCGATATCGGCGGCGAATCGACCCGGCCGAACGCAGCAACCGTCAGCCCTTCGGAGGAACAGGCGCGCGTGCTGCCCGTCATCGAGGCACTGCGCGGGCGCACCCAGGCGCTGATTTCCATCGACACCTATCGCGCCGAGACGGCGCGGCTTGCGATCAGCGCTGGCGCCCATATCGTCAACGACGTCTTCGGGCTGCAGAAGGAGCCCGATATCGCCAATATCGTCGCGTTGACCGGAGCCGGGCTCTGCATCATGCACACCGGCCGCGATAGGGTAAAACTCGTCGATGTGATTGCCGATCAGGTACATTTTCTCGAACGGTCGCTTGCGATCGCCGCTGCATCAGGCGTCAACCGCGACTGTATCGTACTCGATCCCGGCTTCGGCTTCGCCAAGGAGACGGCGGAGGAGAACCTGGAGCTGATGGCGCGGTTTTCTGAACTTTCCCGTTTCGGCCTGCCGCTGCTCGCCGGCACGTCGCGCAAACGCTTCCTCGGCGCGGTGACCGGCCGTGAGGCTCAGGACAGGGATGCGGCGACGGCTGTGACCAGCGCGTTGCTCAGAATTCAAGGGGCTGCGGTTTTCCGGGTGCACAATGTCGCAATCAACAGGGATGCGCTCGATATCGCCGATGCTATGCTCAATGCGCGCCAGGAATTCGAGAGGAAGCGGCCGACATGACCACCTACACGATCACGCTGCAGAACTGCGCCTTCTTTGCGCGCCACGGCGTGCATGACGAGGAGGAATTCCTCGGCCAGCGCTTCTTCGTCGATGCAGAGCTCGATGTCGTCGCCGGCGAGGCGCTGGAAAGCGATTCGATCAACGATACCGTCAATTACGGCATCGCCTTCACCGTGATCGAGCAGATCGTCACCGGCAAGCGGCGCTACCTGATCGAGTCCCTGGCGCTCGATATCGCCAAGGGGCTTTGCGAGACATTCCCGCAGATCCGGCGGGCGAAGATCACGGTGCGCAAGCCGAACGCACCGGTGCCGGGCGTGCTCGATTTCGTGCAGGTGAGCGTTGAGCACTTTGCCTGAGGCCGCATTGCAATCCGCCACACTCGGTCTCGGCGGCAATATCGGCGATCCCGTGAAGGCGATGGCGGCCGCGCTGCAGAGGTTGGACGGGCGGGACGACTGCCGGGTTACGGCGGTGTCGCGGCTCTATCGCACGCCCCCCTGGGGAAAGACCGACCAATCCTTCTTCTTCAACGCCTGCGCCGCCGTCAAGACCAGCCTGGAGCCCGAGGCTTTACTCGATGTCTGCCTGTCGATCGAACGTGAGATGAAGCGCGAACGCATCGAGCGTTGGGGGCCACGGACGCTGGATATTGATGTGCTGACCTATGGCGACGTGATCCAGGACGCGCCGCGGCTGGAACTGCCGCATCCGCGGATGACCGATCGCGGTTTCGTGCTGATGCCGCTTGCCGATATCGCGCCGGGTCTTCTCGTCAGGGGCAGGGCGGTGAGTGACTGGCTTGATGATGCCGAGGTGACCGGCATCGAGGTTGCCGACAACAATCGAGACTGGTGGCGGAGCGCCTGAAGCAGGGAGCTGAAACGGAAAACGGCGGGAAACCCGCCGCTTCAGGAAAATCCGCTGTGCGGTTTGTCTACTGGATAGAACCGACGGCCATCTCGTCGACCTGRCGGGTCAGCGTCAGGCCGATCACCGGGATCATCTGGCTTTCGACTTTGACCGAAACGGTGACGTTCATCGTCTTGTCGTCGCGCACGCGGGCGATCATCGCACCGTTCAGCTTGGCGCGGTTGATGCCGACAACGACAGTATCCTCGGAGACGGCGCCGGAGACGACGTCAAGGCCCTTGCCGGCGGCGCCGTCGAGGAACTTGCCCTTGTAGCTAGAGCCCGACTGCGAGATGACGGCGGTCATCGGCTGCTTGAAGACGCCGACGCGGCAGGTGCCGTCGAGCTTGATGCCGGCGCTGCTGTCGCCGGTGGGCTCACCGATCAGGTTGCAGGTGAATTTTGTGCCCTTGTACTTGCCGGCGACGATTTCGCCGGGGCCCTTCCAGGAGCCGGCGACGGAATCGAAGAAGGCCTTGTCACGGGTTGCAGCGGTGGCTGCCGGAGCGACATCTGCAACGGGAGACAATGCCGCGGCGGCCAGGCCGCATACGATGAGAAACTTGCGCGAATACATGGATTTTCCTTGGCAAACACCACTCACGAACTGGCTGCAAGTTTTGCCGAAGAATGGTTAATCCTTCCTTTCGATTGTGCCGAAATGCAAGGCAATACAGGGTTTTTGCGCGGTGATGATTTTAAAATACCGTCACTAGAGCATTGAATCTGCTCAAATTTCTCTGGCATTACCCTAGGGGAGGCGAAAGCTGCGGAATCGCTGCTTCGTTCAAGGATTGTTGCCGCGAGGCGACATGGAGGGGGTGAGATCGCCGATGAAATCACCGATTCCCGGCCGCTTCAGGGCGTGGAAGGCAAGCGGGCGGCAGAGATCCATCGCCGCGATTCCGATGCGGGCGGTCATCAGGCCGTTGATGACACCTTCGCCGAGTCGGGCCGAGAGCTTCGAGGCAAGCCCATGGCCGAGCACCTGCTGGACCAGGCTGTCGCCGACGGCGATCGAGCCGGTGACGGCCAGGTGCGCCAGCACGTCACGCAGCAGGCGGAACATGCCGAGCGTGCCGGGACGGCCGCCGTACAGCTCGGCCATGGCGCGGATGAGGCGTACCGCCTCGTAGAGCACATAGAGCAGATCGACGACGGCGCGCGGGCTGACGGCGGTGACGATCGAGACACGCTTGGAGGCGTTGACGATGAGCGCCCTGGCCTTGCGATCGAGGGGAGCGAGCAGTTCGCGTTCGGCTAGCGCAATCAGATGTGGGGGATCGATGACCTCGCCTTCGGTCGCCTTCAGCGTCGCGCGACCCTTCGATGTCTCGGGATTTGCCGACAGCAGCGTGGTCAGCTGGGCGACGACTGCGCGCGCCTTGGCCGGCCGAGTCTCGAGTATCGCCGCCTCGGCTTCGGCCTTGATCTTCTGGACGGCGGCAAGGCGCATCATGCCTGATGTTTCGCGGATGACGAGGGCCAGCACGGCAAGAATGCCGATTGCCAGCACGGCAAGGGCTGCATAACCCAGCCAGTCGGCGCGGGTGAAGAGATCGCGGATCAGGCTATCGGTCCAGAGGCCGATGGCGAGGGACAGCAGGATGCCGAAGGCGCCGGCGGCGATCTTGCCGAAGGAGGTTCGACGTCTCAGCGGCGTTGCAACGGGGACCGCGCTCAGATCCTTCTCTGGATTGAGGAAGGGATCGTCCTCGTCAGGTGTGACAACGATATTTTCGGAGAAGCTTTCCGGCTTGCGCCGCCGCTCTCCTTGCCGGCCGTTGTCGCGCAGCTCGGCAGCCTCGTCCTCATAGGTGAAGGCAGCGGGTGCGCGGCGCGGCGGATCGGACGGGGGCTTGCTCATGCGAGACGGTCTCCGAACAGGAACTGCATGGCGCGGTCGAGGCGGATATGCGGCACCGACAGCTTGATGCCGCCGCCGGTTTCCTCGAGTTGCGGCGGGCGGAATCTGACGACGTTGACATCGGGCAGTTGCAGACCGGTGTCGCCCGCGGCGAGGCGATCGAACAGGCTTTCCGGATCCTCAGGCAGGTCGCCGGGGAAGATCGCGGTCTTTCTCTGGCCGTCAAAGCGCTCGCCGGCGATGGTTTCGCCCTCCATCGGCGTGCCGACGATGACCGGCAGTTCATGGCCATCACGTTTGACGGTCGCTTCGCGGGTGGCGCGCACGGAGGCAAGCGCCATGACGTCGATTCCGGCGCCTGCCATGCCGATGCGGTCGATGGCGCGATCCACCAGGCGGCGGGTCAGGGCATCGAGCCGGTCGTGGCTTTCATGGTGGAGATGGTCAGCCTTGGTGGCGGCGACCAGCACGCGGTCGATGCGGCGCCCGAGCAGGGAGGAGAGCAGCGAATTGGTGCCAGGGCGGAAACAGGCGAGCACATCGGTCAGCGCGCGTTCCAGATCCTGCACGGCTTCGGGGCCGCGGTTCATCGCCTGCAGTGCATCGACCAGGACGATCTGGCGGTCGAGCCGGGCGAAATGTTCGCGGAAGAAAGGTTTGACGACGACCGATTTGTAGGCCTCGTAGCGCCGCTCCATCATCGTCCAGAGCGAGCCGCGGCCGGGACGTCCGTCCGGCGGCAGCGCTAGCGGCGCGAAGGTCAATGCCGGCGACCCGTCGAGATCGCCGGGCAGAAGCAGGCGGCCGGGCGGCAGGGTGGAAAGCGAGCGCTCGTCGGCCTTGCAGGCCTTGAGATAATCGGCAAAGGCGGTGGCGAGATCGCGGGCGACCATCTCGTCGGCACCGGCATGGATATCGGCGGCGCGCGTCAGCGCCAGCCATTCCCGTGACAGCTCGGAGCGGATGCCGGTTTCGGCAAGCGCAATCGTCTCCTCGCTGAAGGCGCGATAATCCTTGCCGAGCAGCGGCAGGTCGAGCAGCCACTCGCCGGGATAATCGACGATATCGATCGACAGGCGGCCGGGCGAAAAAAGCCGGTTCCAGCCGCTGGCGCTCTGATAATCCAGCGTGATGCGCAATTCTGATATGGCGCGGGTCGAATCCGGCCAGATACGGTCCTTCACCAGCGCGCGGATATGGTCTTCGTATTGGAAGCGCGGCACGGCATCGTCAGGCTGCGGCTCCAGCCGCACCGCCGAGACGCGACCGGATTGCACGGGCTCGAACAGCGGCAAACGGCCGCCATTCAACAGATTGTGGACCAGCGAGGAGATGAAGACCGTCTTGCCGGAGCGGGAGAGGCCGGTGACGCCGAGCCGCACGGTCGGATTGACGAGGCCGCTCGCCCGATCGGCGAGATTGTCGAAGGCGATGCGGG